>JAYVXG010000105.1:0-2453 GCA_043785475.1 Armatimonadota bacterium | reverse complement strand
CCTTATTCACGACGACTAATACTGGTTTGGTGATTCCCCGCAAGTGATTTGCGAGGTCACGATCGTCGGGGTGAATGCCCACCATGACGTCAGCAAGGAAGATGACAACGTCAGCTTCGGCCAAGGCGACTTCTGCCTGAACCTTGATTTGCTCTTCCATTGGGTCAGAGTCTTGGAAGACAATTCCGCCGGTATCAACGACCTGAAAACGGTTGCGATTCCAGGTAACTTCCGCATAAAGCCGGTCTCTGGTGATGCCCGGAGTGTCTTCAACAACCGCGATTCGCTTGCCGACTAAGCGGTTAAAAAAGGTGGATTTGCCAACGTTGGGACGACCAACGATGACGACAGTAGGTAGCGTTTTTTTCATCGGGGTTGCCTTGGGTTAAAAACATCGGGCTCCCACAGGGTACCTTAACTAGGATGGGGAGGCTATTCTTGGCGGCGGCGTTGGGCGTCCTTGCGGCCGGCGCAATGGGACAATTAATTGACGATGACCTGCACTTGTACACTGTTGCAAACGTGTCTCATTCGCTCCTTATCCTCGGCAGTTCTGACGTGCGAACCGGGGGCGGATTTTCCCTTGCCGTCGGCAGACGCGATCCTAAGCTGCGCCTTCTCCGAAAGGTCGAGGGAGAGCTTATCTACGAGGGGTATTACCACGAAACTAATACCAGCCATCCAACCGCTGAGTTTCCCGCGCAAAATGCGCAAGCATTTGGCTTTTTAGCCACCGCCAGATATCGATGGCAATTCAGGCCAGATACGAACTTCTTTGCGGATATCGGGTTTGGAATCCAATTTTCTAATCACAATTCCCAGGATCTTCGCCTCACCAACAACACAACTCCAACTGTAGGAATTGGCGTGGAATTCCGCACGACTCCCAAAGAGTCTTTCATCATCGGATCCCGAGTTTTGCACGCAAGCAATGCCGGTCGAACGCATCCAAACCCGGGCGAAAACTTGCTCCAGTGGTACATCGGTATTCGCTACAAGCGGTAGGAATGTCGCTCCAACTCTTCCCGTTCCGGGGTATCGTAACCGGAATGCGCAAGCTTCTCGTTGGGGGTGCCGTTTGCCTCCTTGCCCAGTTGTGTTTCGGTCAGATGATCGACCGTGACGTTCGCTACTACACTTACGCAGGGGTCTCCCACACGCTGATCATTTTAGGCAGTGCCGAGGAGCGAGTCGGTAAATCATTCAGCTTTGCTCAAGGAAAGGCCGACCCCAAGCTCACCCTTTATAAGCGCATTCCAGGGGAACTTATTTGGGAAGGCTACTTCAACGAATCTCAAACCGATCATCCCACCGTTGCACATCCCGATCGGATAAACCAACAGGTCGGGATTATGGCAATAGCCCGATACCGATGGCCGGAGCATAGCCGAATGAACTTTTACGGTGACGGTGGACTCGGGTTCTCGTTGTTCCGACACAGTAGCAAGGACCTTCCCCTGGCAAGTAACTTTATGAGCGGGGGCGGCTTTGGGGCCGAATTTCACACCGGTGAAAAGAGTTCGCTGTTGCTTGGCGCCCGATATCTTCACACAAGCAATGCCGGGCGCAAGCGACCTAACTTTGGCGAGAACCTGGTGGAGTGGTACCTCGGCTATAGCTGGACGCAGTGAGTTAGGCAACAACCACGCTCTCCCACTCGTTCCTCGCTTGCCGATTCCCCCGAGGGAGTAACGTCGTCAGTACATTTCAACCAATGGCTTTCCAAGACGCATTCTATTTTTACGGCAAATTCTCGATGATTTTCGCGATCTGTTTTCGTCCGGAGTCGGCTTCTAGAGCTCGATCAACCTGAAAAAGCCCCATCTGGCACACGACCGCCTGGTGCATCGACGCCCCGAGCGGGTGATCCTCGAACCAAAAGCCCTGGAAATTTGCATCGTTGCCGCATGCAAAAACGGCAGACTTGCTATCGACCACCAGTTGAATGGTCGGAACATCAAACATTTCTTCGGGCACCGTGATCAGGTGATCGGCTTCGATGTCAGCAGAACACATGACCCAACTCTTCTTAAGGTCAGCTTTCAGGTTTTGAGTAAAGTCTTTTGAGCCTACGAACAGGGCGCAGTCCTTAGCCGAAGCGAGCAGAGTTCGAGCCTGGGCGGTGGCTTGATCGCGGCTAGAGAGGGTGAATATTTTGCCGGATGAATCGGGCTTTCCCAGCGATGAAAGCATCTTGATCGCCGACGATTTGTTGCCCAGAAACTCCTTTTCGAGTCGGCTGAACAACCGTTCGGCCGCAACCGGACGATACTCCTTGCTGCCAGTTCCATCGACGAGAACAGCGGCTTTTCGCTCAAGGGCTTCAAGGCCTTTGTAGACGTTGGCGGCGGGCTTCCCGATTGCCTGCGCAACTCGGTATCCGGTCGCCGGATGTTCTTGGAGGAGAAATGCGTATATCTCGGATTCAAGAGCGGTAAACCCAAACCCGATGA
>JAYVXG010000104.1:0-2461 GCA_043785475.1 Armatimonadota bacterium | reverse complement strand
GCAACATCTCCGTGCCAAAGTGACCATCCATCCACGGTGCTGGGTTCGTGTTGTATGCGTGGAAGATCGGCAAAGTATCGTCGTGGTCCCCACTGTACATCTTCTGCGAAAGGGCGATCTGCTTGGCGTTGCTGAGGCAAGCGGTTCGCTTAGCGGCTTCTTTTGCTTGGGCAAAAACCGGGAAGAGGATGGCGGCAAGGATCGCAATAATCGCGATAACGACGAGGAGTTCAATCAGCGTAAAGGCTCGTTTCATATGTTCACCACGCTTGCCGCAAGTAATTTCGCGGCAGGGCAGGGAACAGGGTCCAAGCCGAGCTCACGCAATCCCTACACTGGTACTAACCAGATCAGGTTCGAAGGGTATAACGGTTCAATTCCGTATCTCAGCCTATTCAGGCACCCCTTGCGAGCAAGTTCGTACGTTTAGTTTACTTCAGATTGTCGGACTTTGTGCGGATCATCATCATGAGGCCCCACGAGTTTCGGACGCTGCTAACCACAAGCATCATAACCGGTGAGAGCATGACGTAAAGTCCCAATTCGGGCGAGACACGGAGCATGTGGGCCAAGGAACGCCAGAGCAATGTAGCTGATCAGCGCCATGCGGTACGAGCGTACGAGGAAGGAAGTGTTTGGATCGCTCTTATCGAGCCCCTTGTTGCGGAGGAAAATAGTCCAAAAAGGGACCGACCAAAGCGACGCCTGCGACAGGAATCACAACTTGGATGCTTGACGAGATGGGGACCAGCATCTGGAGTGACAGCATGAGCAACATGAGGTAGTTGCTGAAGGTCAGTCGGGCCAGGCGTTTGAAGTGAGAGTTTTCTTATTCATGGATGGAGTTCGAATGGAGCGCGAGGCTGACGAAGAGTAGTCCCATGAGCGTCGCTGTGATGCCGCCGAGCACGCCGTAAAAGGTTTGCCACTGCTTGGTTATCTCGGTGATGGTCATGGGGGTTATTCTACAGGACTGGACTTGGTTCGGCTAAGGACGTGTTGGTTTCGTTGATTGGCCCTTCAACACATGGATCATCAGTCCGAAAAAAAGTCCCTCAACCAAGAAAACGGCAATCGCGTTGGCAACTCCTTCCTTCCGAAGTACACCTAAGGCTAAAAAACTCACAAAAGCCGCTATAAGGAAAAATATCCCGGGCAATATCGATACCTTCGAAATCATTCGATAGGTGCCGAACCCGAACAAACTAAGAATTGGAACAACGAGCAATTCGCGGATAATCAAGAATGGCCCGGGCGCGAATGCCTCAAGAGTATTCTGACAAATATAGCTCAGAAAGCAGATGACAAAAACCGCATAGGTCAACTGGCGGCCCCATGGCTCTTTTCGATAAAGGGCCAAAATCGACGCCTTTTCCGGTTCCAACGGTTGTTGCAATTCCTCAGGCATTTGGACACTCCAATGCGGGCCGATTGTCAACTCGCCTTTGCTCGATTCGCCTAAACCAAAGATTAAGAAAGGTGATCATGCTGGCATAAAGTGCCATGTACGCGAGGCCCGAATTTAGTCCTTCAGTTCTGAGGATTTTCATCACTTGCATAGATACTAACCACGCTGCAAATGCCTCAAAGCTGAGGTCATAAGTATTTTTTGGACATTTCTTGGATATGAGAAAGATTGCTATCAAGGTCGAGCTAGATGCAATAAGAAATATCCCAATTCTGAAGTTGATGCAATACCCTGGAATAAAGGTGATACTGGCTGTTGCAAAAATTAGGATGGTTGAAAAAACCGCGCGCATGTACGGCGTAACCATACGGGGGCCAATTTGCCAAAGAATGAACCTGTGTAGAGGCAGAGGAATCCAAGCTGGAAAGCTGATTTCTGGTGTTGAAGAGCTCAGATCCTTGGTCATTCCAATCTCATGATATCATGCATTTGCTAAGGCATTCGAAGTGCAGCGAGATAAATCTCGCAGGACAGAGCGCCGATAAATCGACGCACTCCAAACTAATCTCACACTCACTTCGTCCTAAACGGGACGGCGGGGAGGCCCTCTTTGTTAAATAGCGTCACGATTGGGTCGTCGTCCCACGCGTAACGGACGTATAGTGGCTCGTTGACACCAGCTCCAGCGAGGAAGACCGAGTTTCCTTGAACGGTCGCATCGGCCCAGACAAATTTGCCATCCGCTCCTGCGACCTGGAATCCAGAGTTGCTGGCCCTTCGTAGTTCGAGGCCCGCCGCATGGTCGAAGGTGACGAGGATTGATTGGCCCTGCGGTTTGGCCGATTTGAACGTCGGGCCAGAATACTCACCGGGGCGGTTAAACGCGACATGAAGCGCGGAAAGGGCAAGCCGTCGACCCACATCTTGCTTATTCTTCGGGTGGATGTCACGTCCTTCACCGATGTCGATAATGCAGGCGACACCGGTATTTTTTACTCGCCCCGCACCGGTTACTTGGGCTTCACGGAGTTCCGCCCAAGCGGAGTTGACGGG
>JAYVXG010000103.1:0-2462 GCA_043785475.1 Armatimonadota bacterium | reverse complement strand
ACAACGTTGAGCCGTACGCCGCACCGCGGCCCGAACCAATGGTGATCGGTCCGTTGGGGTTTACCGAGACGAATTCGACATTGATTTTAAGTGGGTGTGACTCCTTTGAAGCCGACTCGAGGTGGAAGTCCGGAGTCAGAACCGTTTCGACATATCCGGCCACGAACGAAGCGTGGAGGCGAAGATTAATGAAACCAGGCCCAGCGACCTCGACGCTAGAAAAAATGGTTGGGTAGTTAGTGCCCAATTTTTCTGCCAGGGCTTCGCCGAGAGCTCTGGGGTTCATTCCCGCGGGTTTGGATGCAATTAGGGCAAAGTTGCAGGCGAAATCTCCGTGTTCAAGGTTTTTGGGGTCGCTAATTTCAATCGGAAGGCCGAGAACCTCCGCCGGTAGCCGTCCCTCGCCGACGAGTTCGGAAATAATAGCGCGGAATAGTTCGACAAGCTTTGTTCTTAGCAAGCAACTAGTTTACTTCGCGAGTGGAGGCACGGGCCTTGGGATTTAACCTTGACACTACAAGTTGCGAATCGAGACTTTTTTGGACCATCCGTTTTCGGGTCGCAATTTTAATTGTCGAGGTATCGAGTCTGAGCGTCGGGTATCTTATTAGACTCTGTCGGGCCTGTAGCTCAGTGGTCAGAGCGGGCGGCTCATAACCGTTCGGTCAGGGGTTCAAGTCCCCTCGGGCCCACCAAATATTTTCGCGAAGCGAAAATATTTGCGCGCCGAAGCTTGTTGGCTCCATAGCATCTTGAATGCTAAGTACCGAAGCGGAGGCCGGCAATTTGTTGGCCGTCATCCGTCCCCTTTCAGAAAGAATGCTCACCGCCGCCCACGGATCGTATCCTTTTGTCGCCTTGCAGCCCGGACATTGTCAAACAATGGTATAGCTGAAATGAGCCTTTGTCGCGAATCCTTTGGCTGCGTTCAATGCTTCTCCAGCACTTGCAAATCCGATTCCGCTGGTTCCGTTGTGCCAATCTGCCAAATTGATGATTAGCCAAGCTTCATCACCATAGTTCCACCACACCGTCGACTGGCCAACAATCTCCGTTGAGTATCCACTATTCGGAGTGTAAGTGAGGGCGTAAATCGTTCCGTTGACGATTCCGGCGGTGCCTCCAATTAATTGGCCTTGAGTGACCTCCTGGGTATGACTGACCGCAGTACTTGCCGCTGGCAATTTCATTTTGTAGCTGATTTTGCCGAAGGTGTCATGCACGCCAGTAATTTGGACTATTCTTTGGCTGCCTATTAGAGGCACGGGAATGTAGATGACGGCGTGTCCTCCTCCCTGAGGATAAAATTGTTTCGGTCCGAACGTTTGTAGAACGCTCGTGTAATCTTGAACCGAACCCGTGACATAAGTAGCCGATACAGTACCGATGACGGTTGATGACGTCGTGTCAGTGACCGTCACGGTCACGACAAGGTCTCCAACGGTTGAAGGAGTAGTTCCGAGGTTCACCGTACTCTTGGAACTGGTGAAGTCAACGCCAACATTGGTTCCGTCTGAAAGATTTGCCAGGTTTGAACCAGATAATTTCCAATGGTAAGATAAATTCGAAGAAAGTACCCCTGGAACGTTGGCTTGAACGGTCATGTCTTGCCCCGGAGTGTATGGGCCTGATGAGGGATTCAGGCTGATTTTTGGCTGGAATACGGTGGCGGTAAACAAATTGCCTCTACTACCTGTCGAAGTATCTTTTGCTAAGGCGATCAAATCGCCAGCAAGTCCAATTGCTCCAACCGCAAGGAAGATTCTCAACGCACTCCTCATCAGTACGTAAACCGATGAGTTTGCCGAGCCAATGGCAAGGTCTTTTGCCACTTGCTGCTCGGCTTTTTGTAGGAGAGGGCTTAGCGCTCGGACGCCGTTGGGCGTGAGGAAACTTTCAGCCAAAATTCTGTCGATAACCGATTTTGTCAGCGGAACAAGGGCATAGCCGTCTTGAGCACCGGTTAAGAGGGAGACTAGGTTTGTACTGATTGGGGTCAAATTCGTGATTGTTGCGGTCAATTCAGCGATGCCATATGTCAGCCCACTAATGCCTACAGCATCAAAAATTATGCCGGCTACATAACTAAGTGCGGTCGAGGCGTGAAGGTTGCGAACATCTTGTTTCCATTGATCGACAACTCCAGAGTATCGACCCAATTGAAACACGCTTGGATCACTCCCTCCAAAAACCGGATTAAAGGCAATCATTTCGTAGATAGACTTTCGATCGGATCCCTGGATCGTAAGGGGCACCGGTGCAGACGTGACTGGATGCCATCCGCTGTGTAGGTTTAACAAGGATCGTGTGGCAGGAATATCCAGCACATTTCCAACTTGCTGAGGTGTGATATCTGTACGCGTGCCTGCGTCGTTGACGTGTGCTACCAGATAGGTGTACATGATGCCATTTCGCCGTCGCGAATTCTGGACATCAAATCCAAGAATATTGGAATCTTGCAC
>JAYVXG010000102.1:0-8185 GCA_043785475.1 Armatimonadota bacterium | reverse complement strand
CAATACAGCTGGTCTCACATCAACTGAATTGGTTAGTAATGCTGTTACTTCTGCTGCCCTAGTTGGCGGTGGGATGACTGGTGCCGCATTTGATGGTTCAAACGACAAGTTGGAGGATTTTTCCAAGCCGATTGTTGATACCAGCAATACGCTGATTTTGATTGACAAAGAGCAAGACTCCGGAGTGGGAGCTTCGGTTGCTACCGAGGTAAATGATACAAAGAATGTTATTATTGGCGGCTAAGCTAGGAATATTGGCGTCGGGCGGCTACGTCCAAGGAACGAACGCAGACATAGCGGTGTGGCAAAAGGTGCACAACTCCATTGGTATGCTGACCCGTCGAGGCGAGATCCTCGGCCCGGCCGCATTTATTAGCGCCGATGGCTACGCCGTTGCCAACACGCTCATTGTCCAAAAAGGCGCAACGGAAATCGTCACCGAAGCTGGGCTCCATTACAAAATTACCGTGGAAGCCAACGATGGAACGTCTCAATTAACCTTGTTAAAAACCACCACTCGTCCGGCTGGAATCACCTTCGTGCAAGCCGCAGATCGTAGTGACGGCGAAAAGGGAACCGTTGTTGCCGTGTTGCCAAAGCAATACATGAGGGCCGAGCTGACGGGCACTGAAAAGATCGGCATCGACCAAAAATCCAAGCGTACATTTCCAATTCAAGAAGTCCGAGTCGAGCAGAACGCCTTCCAGATGGGCGGTGCACTGTTGTTTAGCAAGAATGGACGCCTCATTGGCGGGCTATTCGCGGCTTTGGCCCAAGAACAGACGATATCCAGCAAAGCGCAAACCCTTCGCAATTCGGCAGACTTTAATAACCAAGGCTCTCAACAAGGTGGCGGCAACGCCTTCCAAAACCTGAATAACACTCGAGCCAATGTTGGGCCCCAAGCCATGATCGTCGGCTACACGCCAACTTGGGAGGTCACCAGCAAAGCACTTTCCGGCTTCTTGACTCCGGCCAAGAAGGCCCAGTACGGTCTGTTAGGTGTCTTCATTGTCGACAACCAATATGGTGGCGTCGAAATCAAATCAATCACAAAGGACAGCAGTGCAGAAGCGGCCGGACTTGAAGTTGGTGACGTTATCCGAGAAATTAATGGAACGAGGATTCGAAACCAGGTTGACTTCTCTAGGGCCACCTACCGAATGATTCCTGGAACGACGATTCCGATTCAGGTCCGTCGCAAGGTTGAATTGATAACCCTAATGGTTACGATTGGGATTCAGCATGCACTTGTGGTCGGGCATCCGATATTTTCCACTGAACGGTTCGATTCCCCTGAAATTCGTTAATCTGAGGTTCAAAGACTAAGTCTGTCTTTTTGCCTTGTCCAATGGTTGAGAGTGTTTCGAACATGCCAAACCCAACTCCCCGCAAGTTTTTTTGACCTGCTGGACTAAGAGAAAGATTGGCGTGGGTTCCATCCCCCATCGAGCGGAGAGAACTTATTGTAACGTCACTTGCATAAAAAATCGGCTTCGGATTGGCCATCCCAAATGGTTGGAGCTTCTCTAATTCTTCAAGGAGTGCGAAAGATATTTCTTCTGTTCCTACGTCGGCGGTAAGTTCGATCGCCGGAACGAAATCCTCGGGTCTAAGAAATTGACCGACGTATTGATTGAAGGCCTTTGAGATGTCGTCAACACTACTCAATTCGAAGGCAATACCGGCCGCCATGGCGTGACCACCACCCGAGACGATGAGTGGGTAGTTTTGGATCATTGCCGCGAGATTAAGTCCGGGTATCGAACGACCAGAAGCTTTTCCTCGGCCAGACTCTGGTTCGATGCACCCAACAAATGCCGGTCGATTGAATTTTTCTTTAAGCTTTCCCGCCACGATTCCGACCACACCGGCGTGCCATTTTTCGTTGAAGATGAGCAGAGCGTTTGGCAAAGAGGGCAAGGCTTCTACCATCGCGATTGCCTCGGAAATCATGTCTTCCTGAACTGCGCGGCGATCGGTATTGTGTCGATCAAGTTCCATTGCCAAGGCTCTGGCACTTTCATCGTCTTCGCTGAGCAGGAGCTGCAGAGCCAGTGCTGCATCATCAATTCGGCCAGCCGCATTAAGCCGAGGGCCCAACTTGAATCCCACGTCATAGGAACCAACCTTTCCCTTAATTTCAGAAATTTCTTTCAAGGCAATGATGCCTTTCTTTTTCGATTCGGTTAAACGCTCGAGGCCGAATTTTGCAATGATGCGATTGTCCTCGACCAGCGGCATGACATCAGCAATCGTCCCTAGAGCGGCGAGGTCCAGGTAATTCTTGCGGTAACTCGACACTGAACTTGGGTCGAGTTCTTTTGCTATGCCCTCGCAGAGCCGGAATACGACTCCTGCTCCGCTGAGTGCCTGAAATGGGTAGCGATTGTCCTTTCGGTGCGGATTGACGACAGCATGAGCATTTGGCATCGTTTCCTTAAGCTCGTGGTGGTCGGTGACTACAACTCGCATCCCGTACTGTAGGGCTGCCTCAACTTGTTCGTGCGCTCCAATACCGCAGTCACAGGTCAGAAAGACCTTCGCACCTCTTTCCTGGGCCTCATGAACGAGATTCATGTTGATTCCATAACCTTCCTTGGTTCGGTGGGGCACGTGGGTATAGACTTGACAACCAATTTTTTTCAGAAACCGATCAAAAATTGCCGCGGAGGTGACTCCATCGACATCGTAGTCTCCGTGCACAAAGATCAAATCACCGCTTTCCTTGGCGGCCAGAATTTCCTTAACTGCCTTATCGTAGTCAGGAAGCAATTCAGGAGCGCCAAGGTCATCCAACGACGGATTGAGAAATTTTTGGGCCTCAGCGGGTGTCGTAAGCCCACGGTGAACCAGGACCTTTGCTGTCAAATATTGGATGCCAAGTTCTTTGACAAGAATTTCAACCGCATCGTGGTCGACCGTTGGAAGAATCCACCTTTTGCCAGTTGAAGATAATCGCATGTATGAAAATGCCTCCTGATATTATTCAGGAGGCGTAAGTTAAAGTTTCTCGACTTGGTTGAAATCGAGTTCAACGGGGGTGTCGCGACCAAAGATATTGATGAGCACTTTGAGCTTCTCTTTGTCTGTGCTGACTTCTTCAATCTTTCCAGTGAAGTCGCTAAATGGACCTTCGACAACTCGGATGTTTTCTCCCTTATTCCATGCAACCTTCGGAGTCTCTTGACTTGCTTCAAGGTTGGTCATAATTCGGGCAACTTCGTAGTTCTCCAAAGGAATCGGCTTGTTGCCGGATTGGACAAACCCGGTAACTCCGCTGGTTGATTTCACGAGCTTGAACGCGTCCTCGCTCATCATCATGTTGATAAGAATGTAGCCAGGGAAGACCTTGCGATCTTTTTCAACTCGCTTTCCGTTTCTAGTGTGGAGTTCCTTTTCAGTTGGAATTAGGATTTCGAAAATGTCGTAGTCCCAAAGGCCCTCGACTTGGGCTCGCCGCGTCAAAACGTCACGAACTTTATTTTCGTGTCCAGCGATCGTGTGTACTGCATACCATGACTTTGGCATTTGTTACCTACCTCCAGTTTTTGTGATCAAGCCGATGAGCGTTTCAAAAAAGATTCCAAGAGTCGCCATGATGACGGTTAAGAGTAGGCAGACTGTGATCACAACGCCAAATAATCGATTGGTTTCTTTATAAGCCGGCCAAGATACTTTACGCATCTCTCGCTTGACCCCCTCAAAAAAAGATTTAGGGCCTCTTTTAGATTTTGGTAAAGGTAATGACTTCGAAGTTTGTTCTGACATATACAGTTTCGCCCGCCTCTTTTGTTTGGGGAATACAAAGGATACCTATTCCGACGCCTGCTTTTAGCGAGAAATTCGGTGGATTTTGATCTTCTTCATTCCATCGGGAGATTCAAAGTTGATGGTATCGCCGACCTTGTGTCCGTATAATGCGGTCCCCATGGGGGATTCGGAGCTCAAGAATTCTTTATCTGGATCGGCTTCAACTGAAGAAACCACTCGCACTTCAAAACTATCGCCGTAGCTTAAATCTTCGATTTTTACGACGGATCCCAAACCAACATGGTCGGTTGGAATACCTTCAATATCTAACTCTGCGGCATGGCTAAGGATTGAACGCAATTCGCCGATACGATTTTCGACGAACGCTTGTTCTGTTTTGACCTGATCTAGTTCTGAGTTATCTTCACTGAATTCGCCATGTTGCTGGCTCTCTCGAATTCTCTCCGCGATTTCTGCTCGAGATTCGCCGGTCAGTTTGGCAAGCTCCGCCTTTAGAGCAGCATAACCTTCGGCTGTAAGGTAGATTTTTGATTCCAGATCCAAGATTATTTCTGCTTCGCTCATTATATTTTCCGCTATCCGAGGGCGAATTATAGCTCAAACCCCGTATGGTCTATACGAATTCTTTGTATGAGACGTTCGAAACTGTAGGAAAATTCCATGAATTTTACAAAGTAGTGTCATCATTAATACAATTCTCACCCAATAAACCCCATGAACTTGTCTAAAAATGCCCGTCTACTCACAGTGATGATTGTGGGTCTTTTAGCCTGTTTGAGCTTGGGCCAGACAAAATTTTATGGTTCCGTCCGGCCGGACGCCTTCGTAGTTGTCAAAAAAAGCTCGATGGGTTCTGACCTCGTCGAAATCACGATCCAAGGTAATGATTACCCGAAACTTGCAGTGGATGCCATGATGGCGAGGCTCGGTAAGGCACTTGGAAATGATCCAAGAAATATAGTAGCGTCGATCGATGGCCCAGTCATTCGAGTTTCATTTGCAGTTGTAGGACTCATTACCGAAGGTAAGCCTCGGGTCAACATCGCCGCACTTGCCCAAGCTCTTGGCTTTGGGGAAAAGCCAATACGATCTTTCAGCGTATTTTTCGCAGATCTGGTCCCTGATGTCAACACCCCGACCCATTGGTTTCCGAAAAGCGGTAGCTGGAAAATGGAAGGCGTTAGTATGAAAGCCCCCAAGGGGCTCGATTACCGTGTCAGTGTGAACACAACGAATCCTAACGAAATTTATATGCCAGACAGCAAAACTCCAACTGGCATTTCAGGTAAACCTGTTGAAGGTGGACGGGCGAATATATTCATCTTTGCGGGCATCATCGTGGGTGCGTTTGCAATCGGTCTGTTGGTATACTCCGCCCTATTGAGACCTCGCCCAAGGGGTCGCTGACACTTTGCATTTTGATAGGAAGATTCAATGTTTGACGTAAACACTATAAAACTGATCCAGCTTTGCGAAATGGGCTTTGAAAAAGGATCCTCCGATGTCATGGTAAAGGGCGATCGAAAGCCCGCTATGAAGCTCCATAGCTCGGTCTATGAACTCCACCCTGACCTTCCAGTCATTGATCCGAAAAATGCAAACCGAATGATCTACGAGATCATGAATGAGCGTCAAACGAAGATTTTTGAAGATACGTTCGAAATGGACCTTGCGTTCGAGGTTCCCGGAAAGTGTCGCGTTCGCTGCAACATCTATATGGCAAAGGGTTGTCCTGCCGTTGTTATGCGAACAATTCCTTTTAAGATTCGTTCGCTTGAAGAGCTTGGGATGCCAAGTGTACTGGCGGAATTAACTAAGCACAAAATGGGCTTAATTCTCGTGACGGGACCAACTGGCTCTGGAAAAACTACGACCCTGGCTGCAATGATTGACATTGTGAACCGTGAGAGAGCTTGCCACCTTGTTACCATCGAAGACCCACTCGAATATGTTCATTTTGACAAGGCGGCTTACATTAGCCAGCGAGAAATTGGAATCGACACCCTCGACTTTCAGCCAGCTCTCCGTGCCTGTATGCGAGAAGCACCTGACGTCATCTTGGTCGGTGAAATGCGAGACCCCACTACTATGCAGGCGTCCCTTCAAGCTGGTGAAACTGGTCACCTGGTTTTCTCAACTGTTCACACGTCGAGCGCGTACGAAACAATGGACCGAATCATCAACATGTTTCCTCCTCATGAAAAACAGCACCTCTGCCAAAGAATGGCGAACTCCCTCCGCGCGATCATCGCTCAAAAATTGGTTCCGACCACCGACGGGAATGGACGTGTCTGTGCATCCGAAATCTTGATCTGTACTCCAACCGTCACGAAAGCAATCGAAGATGGCCACTTCAGTGACTTGTATCAGCACATGAATGAGGGAACCTATTGGGGTATGCAAACGATGAACCAAAGCCTCTTGAAATATGTTCGGGCCGGAGTCATTACAGAAGAAATTGCAATCCACAACGCGGGCGTTGCCTCAGAATTGAAACAAATGCTGAGAAGATAGTCGGAAAACGTGGAACATAGTGTTATGCTTACTCCACCAATACTGTTGAGGAGGAACTTTGGCGCTACCAATCGATGATCTTTTGCGGGATTTAGTCGAAAAGGATGCATCTGATTTGCATCTGAAGGCTGGGCAGGCGCCCTGCATGCGAATTCGTGGGGAACTCGTCCGCCTCGGTATACCTCCTGTACCGATCGAAGAGCACAACAACCGCCTATTCAGCATCCTGAATGAGGAACGCCGTCATCGACTTGAGACGGTCAAAGAAGTTGATCTAAGCTACAACGTTCCCGGCCTCGCTCGGTTTCGAGTAAATATGTTTTGGCAGCGCGGCAATATTGGGGCTGTCTTTAGGGTAATTCCGTTCAACATTCGGACGATTGATGAACTCAATCTTCCAAAGGTCTGCAAAAATATTGCACTCTTAGCCCGAGGGCTCGTTCTCGTCACCGGACCAACCGGTTCCGGTAAGTCAACCTCGCTTGCAGCGATGATTAATCATATTAATCACACCAAGCGGTGCCATATTATGACAATTGAGGATCCAATTGAATATGTCCACAAGGACAACATTTCGATCATCAATCAAAGGGAACTCTCAACCGACACACATAGTTTCAGCCACGCTCTAAAACACGTGCTACGACAAAATCCAGACGTTATTCTTGTTGGTGAAATGAGAGACCTCGAAACTATTCAGTTGGCGATTACTGCCGCCGAAACCGGACACTTGGTCTTGAGTACTCTTCACACAGTGGACGCCGCTCAAACAATCGACCGCATCGTTGATGTCTTCGAACCCGACCAGCAAGCCCAAGTCCGAACCCAACTTTCTGTAACGCTTCAGGCGGTTATTTCCCAGACCTTGATTCCTCATAAGAACGGAAAGGGGCGAGTTGCCGCGTTCGAAGTGATGATCGGCACTCCGGCCATTCGGAACATGATTCGGGATGGCAAAACTCACCAGTTACCGACCGATATTCAGATGGGTTCTCAATACGGTATGCAGTCGCTCGATGGGCACCTTCTTCGCCTCGTTGAAAATGGGGAGATTGAATACGAAGATGCGTTGGCAAAATCGTCAAACGTTTTCGAATTCCAGCATCGCGCTCAGCAACATGGCTTGATTGGAGGTCCCGCAAATGCTATCCGTTGATTTTTACCTTCGCAGATGTGTTGAGATCGGTGGAAGTGATGTCCATTTCAAAACCGACTCTGGGCACGTTTATATTCGGGTTAACGGGGACCTCCAGCTAGTAGAAGCGGACGCCTATCACAATCGAGAATTTAGAACTGAACTTTTCAAGCATCTGAAACCGGAGCAAGTCGAAACGTATGAGCAAGAGTTGGAGCTCGATTTTGCGCTGGAGCTAGAAGGTCTCTCCCGATTCCGCGGAAATGTTTACCAGCAAAGGGGATACACCCAGGCTGCATTCAGAGTCATTCCGTACGAAATCCAGACGATGGAGGACTTACAACTTCCATCCGCGGCATACGAATTTATTGAACGCCCACGGGGACTTGTCCTAATGACTGGGCCCGCTGGATCTGGAAAGTCGACGTCTCTCGCGGCGATGATAGACAAAATAAATCGAACTCACCCGCACCACATTGTCACGGTCGAGGATCCAATCGAGTTTGTCCACATGGATCAAAAATCCTTGGTGAATCAACGTGAATTGGGCAATGATACCAATTCTTTTGCAAACGCGCTCAAGTATGTTTTACGCCAAGACCCTGACGTAATCCTCGTCGGAGAAATGCGTGACCTTGAGACCATCCACCTCGCTATCACCGCGGCAGAAACAGGGCACCTCGTCTTCGGGACCCTTCACACTGTCGATGCAGTACAGACGGTTGACCGCATAGTGGACGTATTTCCCACGCATCAGCAGCA
>JAYVXG010000101.1:0-2468 GCA_043785475.1 Armatimonadota bacterium | reverse complement strand
TGTTGTTAGAGCTTTTTCTTCGTAGGGCGGGCGAGATCATCTCAAAAAGGCTCATCCTAAAGGAAGTTTGGTCCGACGAAGGTTATCGGGACGAAAATATTGTCGAGTTGTACGTAAATTATTTGAGGAAGAAAACTGAGTCGTTTGGTGGACAGCGGGTCATTCAAACGGTTAGGGGAAGGGGTTATGTTTTCGGGAATGCTGAACTGGAATCTTAGGCTCCGCCTTACGGTAATGCTGACCCTTTCGGTCTCAATTGCATTGGCACTTGTCTTTTCGGCTGTCCTCGTTGTTCTTCGAGTGCAGGCTTTAGAGCGCCGGTATGCCGATTTGGAAAGAAGCGTTCAACGAATTTCTCGCGAGTGGTCAGGGCCAACTACGCTTGTCGAGGACCATGAGGATTTCCCCGAGTTTGATTTCACAGTAATGAAACCAGATGGCACTGTACTGGCTTCAACATCGAGAACCTCCCAACCCTTTTCTCTGGGCCGGGCAAAGCGAGAACACCGCATTTTCTTCGGTTTGGCCACAGGAAAGATCAATGTCATCGGCAATACTTCCTGGTCTGAGACAGAAGCTGGACTAAAGCAACTCGCGCTCGTCCTTGTGGGACTTTGGTTGCCGCTCGTCATTTTGACCGCAGGAATCGCTTGGTATGGGGGAGGCTTGGTTCTCCGTCCAGTTACTGAGTTAGTTCGTTCCGCGGACAAACTGTCGTCAGCATCGGCTAAGGACCTCCTGGAGACGACCGACCACGCAGAATTTGCGGCGTTAGCCAAGTCGCTCAATAAAATGATCGAGAGGGTGAGGCACTCAGCTCAGGTACAAGAGCAGTTCGCATCGGACGCCGCCCACGAACTCAGGAGTCCGCTCGCCCTTTTGCGGACCAGGATCGAGACCACGCTCTTGAATGATCGGACCAGCGAGGAATATCAAAGTGACCTATTATCTCTGCTGCCGAAAGTTGATCGATTGACTTCAATTGTCGAGACTCTTCTCTCGTCAGCTCGAAATGGACAAGGCTCGGTTCCGGCTATGGAACTTCACCAATCGCTCAATCAGATCGTTAGTCAATGGATTCTTGATGCCAATTGGGATCCGGATCGACTGAAAATCGACATGATTCCCTGTCAAGCTGCGATCACCTTTGAAGAACTGCGAATCGTAACATGCAACTTTCTTGACAACGCTGCGAGCCACTCGCCAGGGGGATCGCCCTTGGTCGTCACTTTGAGCCAAGGTAATGAGGTTGTTCGCTTGAGTGTTCGCGATTTTGGACCTGGTCTCAATGAAGATGGGCGATCCCACGCGTTTGAGCGTTTCTATCGATCAGAAGCGGATCGAAACCGGGAATCCGGTGGTGCAGGAATTGGGCTGTCCGTTGTCAAACGAATTGTTGAAAGTAGGTCTGGCCAGGTGGGATTTCGCGAAGTTGACAAAGGAGCAGAGGCATTTATGACGCTCCCAATCTCCGCAAACAATATATAATTGGACATGGTTTCCTTCGCTCTCGCGCTTGCGATTCTTCATGCTCCTGCCCCAGTTGCCAAATGGTGCTTTGTCGTTGCGGGCGACGGCCGGGCCGACCCGAAGGCCAAAAGACCTGAAGACAAGAATGGGGTCAACACGCTTATTACGGGAGAAATCGCTAAGGCTGTCGTCCAAGAAAAAGCTAAATTCCTGATGTGGACGGGGGACCTGGTCTATGGGTACACAAAAACCGGTGACGAATTTGAGACCCAGCTCACCACCTGGCGTAATCTGATGAAGCCAGTCTACGACAAAAAGATTCCTGTTCTGGCGTGCCGCGGAAACCACGAGTCAGGGGCAAAGGACAGCGAAAAAGTATGGAGTAAAGTCTTCTCGGGCAAATACGCGATGCCTGGCAATGGACCATCAACCGAGAAAAACTTGAGCTATTTTTACGGAAAAGGCGATGTTCTCGCGATTGGGCTCGACCAATATACATTCGGTAAGGAGGAAATCAACCAGCCGTGGCTGGATGAAGTACTGGCACAGCATCCGAAACCATTCATCTTTGCGATGGGTCACGAGCCAGCATTTATGGATGGCAGCCACAAAGATACGATGGACGCCGACCCGATCAAGAGAGACGCATTTTGGGGGAGCCTAATCAGTGCGGGAGCCCGAGTGTTTTTCTGCGGTCATGACCACTTGTACGACCACATGATGGTTACCAAAATGGGCGATTCACCGGGACCAGAGGTTCACCAAATCGTCGCTGGAACTGCGGGGGCCCCGTTTTACAAGCAGGGAGACTATGCCGGCAACAACGCAGGCTGGAGTCTCAAGCGCGTCAAGCATATCGACAATACGTACGGCTACATCGTCGTTACGATTGAAGGAATGAAGGCAACGATTACGTTCAAGGGCCGCACCGCCGCTGGCAAATACGAAGCCATGGATTCGTTCAGCTACACGGCCAAGGGCTAGAAGGCGAAAAATAG
>JAYVXG010000100.1:0-2469 GCA_043785475.1 Armatimonadota bacterium | reverse complement strand
CTAAACATCATGTTCCTAAAAATTTTGCCAAGAAATCAGGGTGGATGGTCCATCCAAACATGCCGGCGAGTCCTAAAACGAGCCCAAAGCCTGCAAACGCAAACCCAACAAAGAGCAGTGCTTTTTTCTTGGTCAGGGCAGTAACCGCGAGGACCGCGATTGCGACCGAAAGGGCCGAGTCAGCAATGTCAAACTGGTCGTCCCGATAATTCCACTTGTCGTAAAGCTTCTCCGCTTCCTCAGCCTTCTTCTTGGTCTCGTCTCCCTCGCCTTTCTGCTTCGCAACGGTCTTTTCCCACACTCCGATTTGTACGTCTCGCTCTGGAGTCGGTGCGCACGCCTTCAGCGAACTAACCGTCGCCTCTGCCACCTCAAATCGAGTCTTATGCGCTTGATACCAACCCCAGTTATCGATTCGATCCGCTTGTGCCTGTTGCATGGCTTGGCAAATATTGTCATCCTTCACCTTAAACAAGCCCATAAACACCGCCAGGATGGCAACGGAGAGCGCAACTACGCTGCCCATTTTCGAGCCCGCAGCTTCTTGAGCCTGATCGATCAAATCGGTTGGTTCCATACGACCTTTACGTTACATTACTTGGCCGTGGTTGCGCCATTAATATAGGAACAAAGTACTGAATTGTTTGCTACCAATCCGAGGCAATCGCTTCCAACCGATCAATGTCAGACTCCAATTTCAACCGCACTTGCTCAACCGACGCATTGTCCGCACCTTCCGGAATAATCAGGGGCTCACCAAAAACCATTCGCGCTTTTGAAAACGGATACGGCAACATATACCGGTCCCAGCTCTTCACGTAAATCGCACGCTTTGCCGAGAGCCCAACTGGGACCAAAGCTGCTCCCGACTTATGAGCCATCAGCATCACTCCACCCTGAACAACTCCGCTCGGCCCCCGCGGACCATCCGGCGTGATCGCCATCGTCCCTCCGGCTTTTAGGGCCTTTACCCCCATCAAGGCAGCTCGAACCCCTCCTCGCCCCGTAGACCCCCGAATCGTTTGGTACCCCATCTTGGTAAACACCTCGTTCTGGATATCTCCATCATTACTATTGCTAATAATCACCCAATAACCGCGTTTGCGAAAGTAACTGGCGAAAATCAGCGATTTCCCATGCCAACCGCAAAAGATCAGTTTGCTGTCACTTTTCTCGAATTGCTCAGCACCGATTACTTCCAGTCGAAGGGATCCTCCAATGAGTCGAACCCAATTCAGTGCCAAAAAGACGCCAACTCGTTTTTTGATCCTAACCTTAAGCGTATCGCTCAAGCCAGCCAGCCTCTCTGCTTTGCGATCTCCATCACGCTATGACTGGGGTACTCAGCCTTTAGAAGCTCCAAAGCTCGGGCTGATTCTTCCGGCGAATTTTCTCGCAGTCGCCCAACAAGCTCCAACAATGCCTCCGGTCGTTGCGGTTCGCTCTGTGGCATTCCCGCGATCGTCCAAAGCACTTTCGCCGCGACTGGATCACTGACGATGTCCGCCAGTTGGCGACGTCGAATCGGCGCGATGTCGCCATGCTTTTTTAACTCCAAAAGTCGTTCCGTAGCTAGGTCTGCATTTTCACCTTTTAGTTGAAAAACAATCGACAACAGAACGGCCACTTCATCCTTCTGATCCCCCATCGCCCGGTATTCCTCGGCAAGCTTAAGGTGCATGGCGAGGTCTTCCGGATGTGCCTTCAGATGCTCCGTCAAGTGAGCAATTTGCGCGGCGGGTCCATGATCATTAAGAGCTTCATAAACCTGGTGACCCAGCTTTTGCGATCCGAGATCCGGCGCACGAAAGAGAAATCCCAAAAGCATTCCACCAATGGCTCCGCCAAGGTGAGCAAAAAAGCCTGAAGAGTGAAGAGGCTCCCCAATTCGAATAACCGCGCCAATAATTTGCATCAATATCCACGCAAACGTCACCCAAGCTACCGTTGCCGATGCTTTTGGCGCCAAAGGAACACGGAATTTTGTATAACGAAGGCTGTAATAGACCGCGCAACCCGCAATGCAGCCACTGGCACCAACCAAAGGAGGAGCTTCGAGGTTGTGCCGTACGGAAACCCAAAATAACGCGACTCCGCATAGACCCGAGAACAAAAATACTGCCAAGAACCGGAGCGACCCCGTCGCAATTTCGACCGCGACCCCGACCGCAGCCAGAAATACCATGTTCCCAAGCAAATGGATCGCGTTCGCATGGACGAACATCGAGGAAAAGCACGTTACAAACGACGGCTCTGCCGCCTTGAATCCGTACGAATCGATAATCTCCGGGCGAATTAAGACGAAGAACGCCGCAACGATGTTGGCGACGATCAGAAGGAGAGTAACAAATGGAGTCCGAGATCGAATACTCAAGCCTCCTCGAACAGCTCCTCGGGGATGTCCACGTTCATGTAAGTGTCCTGCACATCGTCTAAATCTTCCAGCGCATCAAGCAACTTGATCAGCTT
>JAYVXG010000099.1:0-2473 GCA_043785475.1 Armatimonadota bacterium | reverse complement strand
GATTCCCACGAGGCGGCGGGAGAGACTTTGGGGTTCTCCTCAATTACAGGTTTAATAAGTAAGGATAGTTATATGCGAAGAGTATTTACAGGGATTGTTGGACTAACTCTAACCGGGATGGCGTTTGGCCAATCATGGACATCGTCCTATGATGCCGGTTTGAAGGCTGCCAAGGCGGGAAAGTGGGAAGAGTCGCGGAAGGCCTTTAAGCAAGCAAAAGTTGCCCGTCCTGAAGATGTCGAAAAGCCAACGATGTTGCCTGGCCCAGTCACAGATCAGCGGAAGTGGAGAAACGGCTCTCCGTACTCCCCCAATTTCCTGGCTGCGTATGCTGAATACCGACTTGGATTCGGTTCTAGTGCCGACAGCGCCGGTATGCACTTTAAGACGGCATCGGACGAACTCGATGCTTTGATCAACAAGAAGCAGGTCAGCCGAGAAGCTGTGTTTGTACTCAACTCGATTTATACCAAAATCAACGCAGTGGATCGCAAGAAAGCTCTTGCCGCGAAAATTTCTGAACCAAATTGGAGAGTCGATAACGAAATAATGACTCCTGAAGAGCTCTCCTCGTTGGGAGCTGGTGGAGGACCGACCAGTACGACAGCAAATGGTGGCATTGTTGGTGTGATCGATGCATCAAAGTTGGCGAACATCACAACGAATCCTTCGACTCCAGGAACTTTGGTTCCGACAGTCGCGACGAAGTATGCGCTGATCATATCGAATGCTGACAATAAGTTGCCGGGCGTTCAGTTACCTCATGCCGTTGACGATGCTGGCGTTCTGAAAGACACTCTTTCGACCTCCGCGGGATACGACACGTCCAATATCGAGGTGGTCACGAATGCGACTGCGGCAAAGATTTTGGCCGCAGCCAAAGCGCTTGCGGCTCGAATGCCGGCTGAGGCAACATTGTTCTTCTTTTTTACCGGCGCGGGTGCCAATATTGACGGCCGCGACTGGCTTGCCGGGGTCAACACTGAAATTGCCACTGATACTTCGAGCATGGTTAGAAAGGCGGATATTTTCTTGCCGTTCACTCAGAAAGGAACCAGTATCTTCGCGTTCTACCAGGTGCCTCGACCAACGGTTGGCGGCAAGACATTTGGTGAAGAAGAGCCTAGGTCTGGAAAGATTGCTCAAATGCAGTCAACGATGGTGGGCGACTCGATTTATTCCCTTTACAAGTCGGGAAAGACAGTTGGAGTGTTTGCCGATGCGGTCTCTGATGTAATGATTGAACGTCACTCGAACTCAATACCGATCAGCGAGTTCGGTTGGTCGATCTTCTACAAGATGCGGCGTGGCGGGAATGGTGAATCAGGTGGTGGAAGTAAGCAAACTCCTACCCTGCCGGTTCTCCAGTATCTTTCATCAAACGCTCGATTCTAGAATTAGAGCCCCAGGACCATTTTTGTTCAGGGGCTTTTTTGCGCCCGTACATTTGCCTGATCCAGTTAATTCCTGAGTCTTTGGTTCCCCCCAGTTCCCATGAAGACGTATAATGGCTAAATATTCTCAATGCAATTGAAGGGATTTTGGGCTGACATATGTTGAATTTACGAGCGTTTTTGCGCCTGGCTTGGTTTGGTACTTTACTGCTGTTTTGCGGGTTTTCCATTGGTCAAGGTCTTATGGGGCCGAAAACGACTGTTGTTCCTAAGAGGGCGAGCCGCATTCAGAAGTTGCTTCCTCGACCTTACACCGTGCTCGTTGCATTTCAAAACGGGACTTCAGGCAGCACTATTTCGACGATCGAGCGGCACCTTGGGTTGTACGAAGATCGAACGATATCTTCGCCATATTTCAAACGATTTTTCATTTCGCAGACTGCTCAAGTACAGGGCATGACTTCTGACCGCGCAATTGCGATGCTCAAGCGAATGTCTTGGGTTCGGCTGGCTGAGCTTGACATGCCGGTTTCGCCGGATCAAGTGAACGACCCACAGTACTCTTCGCAGTGGGGTCTGCACAACACAGGGCAAACGGGTGGCACGCCTGGGGCGGATGTTCATGCGCCGGAGGCGTGGCCCTTCATTCCTATTCTTACTCCGGTGATTGTCGCGATTCTCGACGACGGAATTGAAGTAGCGCACTCTGATTTGGCGGCGAATATTGCGGTCAACGCGGGCGAAGTTCCTGGCGACGGAATTGATAACGACGGGAATGGATTTGTTGATGATGTGAAAGGGTGGGATTTCGCCGATGGCGACAATGACCCCAGTCCTCCATCGACCAGTTCTTCGCATGGGACACACGTGGCGGGAATCGCGGCGGCAGTCTCGAACAATGCGCTGGGAGTTGCTTCGGCGTCTCGAAACGTTACGATTTTGCCGATCCGGTTTTATCGCGGGCAGTCGACCTGGATGTCTGACCTGATTTTGGCATGTGACTACGCACGAATTCGCGGAGCGAAGGTTGTGAATATCTCGTACAATCTGGATGGCTGGACCCAGCTTTTGGTCGATGC
>JAYVXG010000098.1:0-8232 GCA_043785475.1 Armatimonadota bacterium | reverse complement strand
CGGTCAGTCGGTAGTTGGTACATGTGGCGCCTCTGCGAGGAAAAAAATCCTTAAAGTCTTACACTTCGCACTTCTCACTTTAACTAATCGTGTGAGCCCAAGCCGAGGGTACCGACGCTCATCAGAACGACGGCCCAGCTTTGGGCTTCCGTGTAATTCGTAGCACTAACCGCAACATTGTATCCATCGATCCGCTGAACACCGGGAATTCTTGCCGCCCAGTCGGCATCCTCAGTTCGATTCACTTCAAGGCGAACGATGCACTCCCCTTCAAAAGTCCAAGGTTTGTTCAGCTTCTTCAGGGCCGCTTCGGCAGTCTTCTCGATGAGCGGACCCGTTTCGGATGGATGCAACAAACGGCCCATGTATCGGCCCGCACCGAACTTGGTTATCGCTGTATGAACCCCCAGAATTGTGTCGGTAGCTTCCTTGCAGCCCATCTCGTCACTGCTGACCATCGCCAAAGGAACCCCGAGCCGACCAGCGGTTGCCGCCGAAAGTCCAATTTCCCCGAGCTCGATTTCGTTGATAAAGAGCCGATGTGCGCGGCCAGTGTACGTATGCTCCATTATCCCACCTGCAGTACCAGCCTTAGCGTGATACCCAATAAGAAATGCAGCATCGAACGAGCCATCAATGCCCTCCATCATTCCATTGCGTCCCGACCCGTGGCCAGAAATTAATTCGACCCCAGATTCAAGTTCGTCAATAAGAAGGTTCTTAGAGTTACCGTGGGAATCTTTGATCACCACTCGGGTCGCGCCAGCTTTTCGGGCTCCCCGAACCGCGGCATTGACATCGTGCGTCATCATCCGCCGCGCAAACCCATAGTCGAAGTGATCCCCGCTTGGGCGTCCACATTGAGACCAAGAAACAAGGCCCGTAATGCCTTCAATATCAGCAGAAATATAGACGTTCATTCTGACATTATGGTCAGTAAATTAGGCCTTGTGTCCAATCGGACCAGAAATGCCGCCGCCACTTTTGCCCGGACCTTTCTCGGTACCACCACCTTTCTTGGTCTTGTCTTTGTCTGAGGCAGGAATGTCGTCGTCTTGGACGGGCGATTTGCCCCGGCTGTTTTTGAACGAGTAAGTATCATCGTCTTCTTTGGTTGACAATACGCCCGATTCTGCATACAGTTCGTCGCCAATCGAGTTCTTTAAAATTACGTCTTTCTTCTTCGGGGCACTGAACAGCGACAGCAGTTCTTTCTCGCCGTCATATTTAGCGTTATCCGCCCAAACGTACCGCCAGCCACTATCGGGCATCTCTTGACGGCCCTGGGGGTTACCAGTAATGACCGCATGGCGTTCGCCTTTCTTATACCAATATTCGATCGAAGGGGCGAGAATGACCAGCGGATACTGGCGCAGATTTTTCATGCTGCGAACTTCATCCTCTTTCTTTTTCGACATGTCGTCATCAGGGGCAGGCGGTCTTGTCGAAGAAATCGAATCGGGCACTGCAGGCGGCAAGGGTGTCAATTCGGTTTCCTTTGCGACCTCATCTTGCTTGTCCTTAGGTTTGACGAGCATAGTCACATTTCCAGTGAGGACCGCACGTTTTTCCTTTCGGAAGATCACGATCTTGTCGGCGATCAAGTTGGCTTTCTTGCCGAAGTAACGGACTCTTCCCGTCGCGGTCATGACGTCAGTCTTTTTGTTGACTTCCATCTTCGGAGCAACAATGATAATCTCCCCATCGGTTGCCCGAACCTTGGTGTAATACGTAATATCGCCCTTGCCCTCAGAATCTGCAGCCGTAAAGTCCCAAATGGTTCGGTTTGATTGGACAGGAGCATCCTTTTGAAAATCGCCCGAAGGAATTCCGACCCATTTTCCTTTGCCTGCGCGAAAATACTCTTTGTCGAGTGCATACGTAAAGCTGGCAACCTGAAGTTTTCCGCCGAAGGCGGAACCGACAACATCGTGGGGCATGGTAAATACGCGTCGATTTTCGTCGTACGTGAATTCATTGCTGGTTAGGTCAAAATCCTTGCCTTTAAATTTGGAGGCTCCGTTAAGGAGCAACTTCTTCACAAATCCATTCCAACTTCCGCGCTCGGCCTGAAACTGATAGGAGGCACCTTTCCACTCAAGCGTTCCATTCGAAATCCCAGTGAAGTTGTACATCTGGCGATTTTGCGCGACCTCGATTCTTTTCACATCGCAACTTGTCTTCGGCTTGCCTTCTTCGAAGTGATTGAATTTAGTGTCGGTAGATCGAATCGCTATCGTATCTGGCAGTTCATCTGGCCGATTTTGTTTGAATACTGCGAGAGGATCTTGCTTGAGAATGCGAGCGGCGTACCGGTAAATTCCGATGCCACTCGCAAGCACGCAACTTGCAACAATCCACTTTGTGAACGGGAATTTTCTAATTGAGGGTGGCGTCTCTTCGGATGACATCAGAGTTGTTATTAAGTGTGACGTTTTGAGTGGGCGCTGTGTGCGTACCATTCGCAAATTCAATGCTATATTGCCCAGCCGGAACCCAGAATTGATACCGTGCATTCACTCCAACAGTAAAACGCCTTATCGAAGTTCCAATGGAATTCTTTAACGTCACAATTGTTCCGTTCGCGAGATTGGATGGTGCTACCAATCCCCAAATGTTAAACGGAGGCGGTGGAGGCGTGTTGCTGTCAACCGGAGATAAAAGGACGACTCCAATTGTTACGACACCGGAAATGGCAGTATTGCCCCCAGCTGTAAACTCGTTCGCTAGGAAGTTGGTCGCCTCAACTCTGCCAGGCAATCCCAAAAAGCCGGAAGTGTTGGCTGAAGAGTACGCAACGTGCTGAACGTTAAAGGTTCCGCTTGAGTCTGTCGTCGCGAGTTGACCGCCAAATCGAACAACCGCATTGGCGATTGGACTATTGTCAGACGCGTTTTGAACAACGCCTCGAACGGTTACTTGCTCAGGACCAACCCACAGGTCGCCAACATCATTTTGATTTTGGTTCAGCGGTTGGAAAGTGTACGTAAAGACGGGATACCCAAGCAGGGACGGTGCACTCACCAGAAGACTCGTTTCTCCTTTGGACCCGCCCATGGAAAATGAGCCGTCAACTACCGAGGTGCTTGCCGTTGTCGTACTCGACTGCACGCTAGTGGCATTTGTCGTGGGACCACCGGTAGAGATATCCAGGACTCGGCCCGATATATGAATTGAGGCAATGGGCGATCCGCCTCCACATCCGAGCAATACCAGTCCCATCAAGCAAAGGAGGAAGTATCGAATCATCTAACACCCTTCACTGTGACTTCAAAGGCCATGGTCTGGTTCTTGGCGACAAAGGCAAAAGCCCCCGTCGGAAAACTGAATGCTTGAAGATTTCCGCTCGGCAAGCTTCGAATGACGATTTGTGGCGCTCTTCCGATTTTAGTGAAGAAGTTGAATAAGTATCGCCTCCCTTTTTCGCAACCCGAAATATTGACCATATATGTGACCCGTGGCGCCGTGGCCTTTGTATCGGTGAATCTTAGGTCTCCGTTTAGCACGGCTACCTGCAGCCCACCTATCGAAGGGGGAATGTTGCTATCAAACCGCGCGTCGAAGGCATCGGTGGCGTCTCTCGCCTGACCAAGTTGCGCATAAGATTCTTCCCCGGGGCGGCTTACCCTCACCTGGAGCAAATAGTCGAGTGTTGGTCGTGTTGCGGCGGACACCCGTGAGAAAGACGAAGACGATGCTGGTTTGAACAACATTACTGCGCCCTCAGGAGCCAAGCAACGAACAAAATAGCCACTACCCGGTTCAAAAGAGGTGGCGGGAACAAACGAACCACCTTCTGGCACTCCAGAAAAAGGGTCGACGGCACCGGGAACGAACTGAAAGGCATCTTTGCCAAGAATTGGTGCGCTGGTGTCGCCAACGTCATTTCCTGATGCCCCCAAGTAGGTTCGAGGGAATTCGATGGTATGGACCACCTCGACATTCGCGAATGGTGTTGAAATACCAAGTGGACAGGTAATCATGTTCCATCCCGGTCTTAAGGCAACGGAAACGGCCGTACCGCTTTCGACGCGTGCTTTCCAAGATGGTAACCCTGCCGTCGCCGACCGAATAAAGTAACTCTGCCCGCCAAGAACCGTTCCAGAAAGCGGATACAGGTCGTAGGCAGTCTTCGAAGAATTATAGCGCGCGGCTAAGAAGCTCGTCGAAGGCAAACTCAGCACTTGCTCCAGACCAGAATAGAGCGGATCACCGGTGAATCCAACCATTTGGATTCCTCCCGCAAGGCCATTAGTAAAGGAAGTTGTCGATACAGGATCATTTCCAAGCTGAATACAAAGAGAACCGGGACCCTTGTTGATGGTTTTGGTCAAGAGTACGGACTCAATTCCATTTGAATCCTTCCGGATGAGCTTTACATTCAGCGAGCGACTCGCCAAATAGTTTGCCGTATTGACTTTCACTCCGAACGCGTATGACGTGACTGGTGCGTCGAACGTGTCTGAGCCATTTTGGACCCTGACGAGCAGGGAAGTTCCTTGTGGAACTGCAACTCCCACGACTGTTCCATAAAAATCACTGACGTTCGCCGAAGCCGTAGTCGCAATGGCACCCGCCGGCACATATTGCCGGATTAATCGATCTTGCACCGGAATATCGATCGCGACTCGATAGGGAATACCACCATTGCTATCGGAAAAGTTGGGCGTCACTGACCCATACGAAGCTGCAATTTCCAGGACATCACTTTGTGCGTCGGAGCGAACTCGGAAGTAATCCCGATTCCAATAGATTGGATAAGCTGTTCCTGAAAGCAAAGTCTCGTTTCCGGCGGCATCGGTCGAAAAGAAGGTTGCCTCGATGTTGAACACGCCAAAATCGGACCTCATGAGTCCACTTGTGATCGGGGTAATCAACGAGTGAAGTTTGGTTCCGACGTTAAGCCTAGTGTCAAGAATGTGTTGTTTCCGAACCCAATCAGCGAAAGAATCTCCTTCGATAGTCCCCGCCCCAATAATGCTGGCCGCCAGGGACTCAAGTTGGGCTGCGTTAGAGGCAGCCGAAGGATTGGACCGTAGCAGTAAGTTGAGACTCTTGATGAAATTGGGATACTCCGCGAGCATTTTCTCCCAGACTGAACCCGACATTTGGTACCGTTGAAAGAACAATCCACCTCTGGTGCCTTGAACGATTGGCGCAGAAAGCAAGTTAGGAGCGATAAATCTTGGACCCCCGAGCGACTTTTGATTTGACCAGTCGTAAAAGGCTCCGATTTCGTAGGTTTGTTCGAGAACGCTTTCGATAACTTGCTGGTCCAGGCCAGATGGGAGGGCTGCAGGGATGCGAACGATCTTTTGGGTCGCCGCACGAGCGAGGCCCTCTAAATACCCGTCGAACCCGTACGCCGGGTCGGGAAGATACGCCAAGAGTATGCAGTGAATCAATGCAACGGCGGCGACTTCACGGCTCGGATTGAGCGGAAGACGAATTTCTCGACCACCTGAACCATTGTTAGGCAAATAGTAACCTCCGGTAATCGCGTTTCTGTCCCCAATGGTTGCATCAGCGTTAACGACATTGACCGTTCCTGTTATTGCAGCATCACCAAAGACTGCTTCGATGGTTGGTTTGGCGGTGTCATACACACTCTGCATAAATGCAACTCGAGTTGGATCTGCCGAGGTGTTAAACGTTGGATCAATGGCCAGCGTAATAGCGTTGCCACCACCGCCTCGGGTTTGACCACCGGTCGTCAAAACCTGATTTCCTCTTGTGAATCGAATTATGGCGGGCGCAATAAAGGGGATTCGAGGATTAACAAGACCGTGGGCTTCTCGTTCCTTCCGACTGAAGTAAGTCAGGGTCCAAAGATTCTGTTGGTACAGGTTGTACGAGGCGTCAGAAAGCCCGATAGGGGACCCAGCACCTCGCGTCGCAATATCAATTTTGAAGAGGCTTGATTGTCCAAAAGAGGTTGCCGTCCCCGTTAGGACGACCACTAGCATAAGTAAACGGCGTAGCATTTTTGTTCGGTTTTTGTTCGACGACTATGGAGCAGTAAAGGATCCTATCGCACTGAGAGTTCTGGCGGAGTCGTTCGCGTTACTACCCATTATAAGATAGTAATACAGGTGTCCGCTTGCCAAAGGTGTCAAATTATAGGTCCATTGAGTTCCCGTCGCCGGGTTGTTGAAATTGTTACCGTAGGAGCTGACCATGATGCCAGGATAGACGTCAAATACGTAGATCGTATAGTTGACTGCATTGGGAACAGACGACCAGTGAAACGTGACATTTGATCCAGATATCGTCGGTGACGATACGTTCATATCTCCAAGCGGTGTGACCGAGACGGCATTGCTGTCATTGCTCAACGAATTGTTCGTGTCTGGATAATTTGTGTTGGTCGCATTCACGATGTAGCTGTAATTAACACCATCAATCAGGTTGATGTCGCTATCCATAAACGATTCAGCCAGCGGGTCTCGGAGGAAATCGATGCCAACATATGGATCCGAACTTCGCTTTCGGGAAATGGTGTATCCCAGAATTTCGAGGCTGTCGAATTTATCCCAAAAAAGTTGCACCTCAACCGGATTGCCTTGGCTTGTCAACCGACTTTTCGCAATTGATTTGCGATATTTAGGATCGATGAACTTCTTGACGTTGTCAATCGCATGCTGCTTTTCAGGATCACGCGTTAGTTCAGCGGGTGACGTCCAGGCCGTCAAGGTGAGGTTCGTAGGAGAGGGCAAAAGAGGATCACTGTTGGCCCCCAATGAGAAATTGATCGTCTGAATATTTCCAGATGAAGGTGTTCTGACGGCGTCGGCAGAATGAAACTTGGGGGAACTGACTAATATTTGGTAGGTAACTCCACCGGCTAAACCACCGAGCACATAGTTTCCATTGTCATCAGCAAGGGTCTGTGAGGACGTGAGTAGGTTTCCGCTTGTTGGCTTGGCAGAGATTCTTGCGCCGGGAATTCGAGGCCCGTTTGAACTGGAGATGGTTCCTTGCACGCTGGCAATCTGGTTGGAAGGAATTAAAACGACATTGTGGCTGTTTACTTGCTCTTTGTCGAATACACGAGCCAAGTTTTGGCCATCAAATAGGGTGGAACCGTTGTCATATTCGGCCTTTACGAGGATATCTGTCGCAGAGACACCTGTGATGTTGTAGGAACCAGAGCTGTTACTAGTGGTTTCCCGCAAAGTCCCGTCGTTAACAAAAACACGAGCTCCCCGAACGGGATTTCCGTTCAAATCGAGAATGAGACCGGCTACGCGTCCGAAGCCAACCCCAGCACCGCCCGCGCCACCACAACCCAAAACCGTTGTAACTAAAATACCGAGAGCAATCCAATTACGTTTCATACAAATTGTAACGTTTATTAACATGTTTCATTTCACCGTCTATTCGAAAAGTCAAAACTGAGTTCAATGCTGAGGCCGTTAGCCCGAAATGCGCCACCAACGGCTGCAGGATCAAGATTTTGTAGGTTTCGGAAGCTGTACTTGCCCACCAAAGAAACGCCAGATCCGATTCCGTAAGCGTATCCTGTCTGGAAAACCCTGTCGTTTTGAGGATAAAGCCCCCTTGTCTGACTGACGCTGGAGTTAGCAAACAATCTTTGACGGGAGTTGATTCGGTAGTTTAAGTCGAAATTGAGGCCAAGATTGTCTTGCCCAAGTTGGGATCCACTTGATTTTAGGAAATTGTAACCAAGGCTGTAAGACCACAATTTCCCTGGGCTGCCAGTAATAGATCCCACCAAATATTCGGAATTTCCAGCTCCTGAGCTACCGGAAAAGAAGTCCGACTTAACCTTTGTCCAATCAAGCGTAAACGTATTGGAAGAGTTAATCCGCCAACCGGCATTGAAGCTGATGAGGTCAATTTTAGCATTGTTTGTAGATGAGCCAATCCCCGTTGTGTTGGAATAGATGATTCCAAGAGTAAGACTTTCTCCTGCTTGGTGAGTGACATTAAAGGCTGTTCGCCGAGCTTTGAGTTGACCGGTACTGAGGGTTCCGCTTCCGCCAGAACCACCGAAGCCATTATTGCCGTAGCCGAGGGAGTTTCCATTAAGAAAACCACCCAATGATGCCAAAACTCCCGAATCGCTGAGCGAATATTCGGCTCCAAGCGTCCATGGCCCGGTTTGAGCCATATTTGCCCGAAGAGAGTAGTCATAACCTTGGGAGTGAATGGTGTCCGTTTTGACTAGGCTCTTCGAGGCCGAGGCCAAAATTGACCAATTTTTGCCGG
>JAYVXG010000097.1:0-2479 GCA_043785475.1 Armatimonadota bacterium | reverse complement strand
GTGGTGCGAACCCCGGAGGATATCGCCGCGGTTATCGCTCGAAACCCCTTCCCGGACGAGGCGATTCAGGATCCAGGTCACTTTCTTGTCCTCTTCATGAAGACCATTCCCGCAGAAAAAGACATTTCGCTTTTGCAGGGTTGCATTGTCGGTCGCGAAGTTATTCAGGCCGACGGCAAACACGTTTACGCGATCTTCCCGGACGGCATTGGGGACTCCAAACTTACCTCTCAACTCGACCGAAAGCTGGGCAAGAGTTGGACGGGCAGAAACTGGAATACCGTCTCCAAGCTCCATGACATGACCAAGGGCTAGGCCGGATACCAAACAACTTGAGGATCGTCTGGCAACCGGCGTGGTCAAAGCTTGAGCCGACTAAAAATTGAGAGAGAAATATCACCCCCATTTTGCCCGTAGCACCGGTGGCCAAGAGCCTCACGACTTTGAGGTTAGCCGCGGGACAATTCCTTCAATTTCGTGGGATCAGCGATCCTCACCGAACCAGTGGAGTCTTAAAGCATAAGCTCTTGATATTGTTTCTTACACTCGCTCTGATCCAGGTTCCGAATCCTTCTGCATATCAAGCCCGGTTGCCGAATTGGGCGCTCGGAGGGTTCGTTCGCCCGAAGAATGTCAACCCTGCTATTGCCCCTCGTCCAGAAAGTCGTTTTCTTGATCCCATGAGTGGAACTTCTGTTAAGTGGGAAGAGAGCGATACATTCAATCCGGGAGCAACGGTGAAGAATGGGCGCATTGTAGTCTTATATCGGTCCGAAGACAAAACCGGCATCGAGATCGGTACCCGCACTTCGCGACTCGGTTATGCCGAGAGCCGGGACGGACGACATTTTCTGCGTAAAGCAACACCGGTTTTCTTTCCCGGTAATGACAATCAAAAAGAAAACGAATGGCCTGGCGGGTGTGAGGATCCTCGGATTTCGGTAACCGAAGATGGCACCTATGTGATGTTCTACACCCAGTGGAACCGCAAAAATGCCCGGCTCGGGGTTGCAACCTCAAAGGACCTTCTTCACTGGACGAAACATGGGCCAATCTTTGGCAAGGCGGGTGTCGATCTGCCGTTTTACAAATCAGGCTCACCGATAACGACCATTAAAAAGGGGCGGCAGGTATTGGCTCGAATCAATGGAAAGTATTGGCTGTATTGGGGTGAAACCGCGGTTTTTGCGGCAACATCCGAAAACCTCGTCGATTGGAGGCCGGTGTACGATGGGTCAGGCGCGATGCGCGAACTGATCAAACCAAGAAAGGGCTTCTTTGACAGCACGCTCACCGAATGCGGTCCACCTGCGGTCATGACGGACAAAGGAATCATCCTGATTTATAACGGCAAGAACGGCAAAGATGACGACCGAGACCCTCGCTTTACTGCCAACGCTTACTGTGCGGGCCAGGTTTTGTTTGACAAAAATGACCCCACGAAGCCTTTGGCACGCCTCGACGTTCCCTTCTTACGACCCAGGGAGCCGTTCGAAAAGAGCGGACAGTACGTTGCGGGAACGGTGTTCACCGAAGGCTTGGTCTACTTCCACCGCAAATGGTTTCTCTACTATGGTTGCGCGGATTCCCGAGTAGGAGTAGCCGTCTTCGACCCCAAACATCCAGCTTTACCCGATCCGGTCTTGAACTAGGCGATTCCTTTCGTTGCCGCCTCGATCATCGCCACCGCCAAACGATCAACTTCCTGAACCGTCGAGTACACGTTCGGCGAAATTCGGAGTCCATCGATGAAGTCGTTCACAATCGCGGTGACAAAAATGTTGTGCTTCGCTAACAACCACGCCGCAAGGTCGCCGGTCTTGATTCCCTTAATTCCCACCGTGGTTAACGCGCACGAATGCTTTGGGTCAAGGTTGGTGTAAAAATGAACGTTCTTCATATCGACGATCTTGTCGGCCCAACGATGCCGTAAATATCGCAGTCGAGCCTCTTTCCGCTTCATGCCGATGGTCTCGTGGAAGGTTAGCGCCTCGCCAATCGCGTTATGATTCGCGGCCGGGTGGGTTCCAATTTCTTCAAACTTACGAATGTTTTTGTTCGCGGTCTTGTCCGCCGCCATCATTGGCCAAACACCTTCAATTTTTTCCTTGCGAACGTATAGCATGCCCGTTCCAATCGGGGCCATCATCCACTTATGCAAAGACGTGCCGTAGTAGTCACAGTTCAAATCGCGGTTGTCAAACCCGTATTGCACAAAAGCGTGGGCACCGTCGACAATAACCGGAATACTGTGCTTCTTCCCTAACTCAACGATTTCACGTATTGGAAAAATCTGGCCATTCATAAACGAAACTTGAGATACCACGATCATCTTGGTCCGCTCAGTAATCCCGTTCTCGAACGCCTTAAATAATTCTTGATGAAGAGGACAAGAAAGTGACCTGGATCCTGAATCGCCTCGTCCGGGAAGGGGTTTCGAGCGATAACCGCGGCGATATCCTCCGGGGTTCGCACCACA
>JAYVXG010000096.1:0-2480 GCA_043785475.1 Armatimonadota bacterium | reverse complement strand
TTTGCCGCCAGCACCAGCCCAGGAGCAGTCGTCTTCGACCCCGAGCACGTCTTCCTTCGCGAAATGTCCAAGCTCAAATGGAGCGACTCCGAGCTTCCCCTGATTCTTAAATACGGTAAGAATGCCCCGGACCGAGACGATGCCATGCGACGAATGCTTCAAAAGCCGACCGATGCCAACATTGCCTCGGTAGTTAGTGCTTTCCAAGCTGACAAGGGCCTTTCGCCAGCTTTGCGGAACTCATCGTTGCTTGTCGATCTGGCCAAGCCTGAGCTCCGAGCTTTTTGGATGAGCCAGCTCGATCATGCAAACTTTGCCCGGCGAACTTTTGCAGTGTCTGCCCTCGCCAAACTTCCGGCTGATGCGGCAACCATTTCCAAGTTGCGATCTTTGATTAATGACAAGTCGCCCATCCAGGTTGTGGTCGCTAGCATTTCAGCTCTTGCAAATTGGGACAAAGCAGGGAATGCGGATGTGTTTAAGGCTGCGCTCACCATCAAAGACCGACGCGGTCAAATCAAGAGTGCGGCGACTCGAGCCCTTGAGAAGTAAATCTGGCATTACTGTCGGAACGATCGAAGTATTCGGCGTCGCCATCGACGCCGAAACCCGTTGTGCTCATTATCAATCCGAACTTGACGTGATTGCGATTAAGTTCCCTTGCTGCCACCAATATTACTCGTGCTATGAGTGCCACCAGGAACTTGCCGACCATCCGCCGCAAAGATGGGATGCAGACCAGAAATCAGAAAAAGGCGTAATATGTGGGAAGTGCGGCACCGGTCTTACAATCGGCGAATACAAATCTTGTGACTCGCAGTGCCCGGATTGCGGAGCCAGGTTTAATCCCGGTTGCAAAACTCATTGGCACCTTTATTTTAGCGAATGACTCAAAACACCAGATCCCAGAATAACGGCTAACCACGGAGCAAACATTTCTGGATGATTGGCAATTTCGGAATGAAGGTTTTCAATGGAAATCCATCGAACGGCCTCGACTTCGTCAGGATTGGCCCTGACTTCGCCCGTAAACTGGCCAACAAAAATGTGATCATGTTCCCTTTCCGAAAGACCTGTAGTCTCGTCAAAGGCACCGTAGCGGACGATTCCCGCTTCTGACACCTCCGCATGAAGTCCTAATTCGGTATGCATGGCTCGATGCGCGGATTCTACTGGGGTCTCCCTGACGGTTGGGTGCGAGCAACAACTATTCGCCCAGAGGCCACTAAAGTGATATTTCTTTTTTGCTCGTTTTTGGATGAGTAACCTTCCGGACGAGTTAAACAAGAAAACCGATATCGCTCGGTGCCAAACTCCTCCATTTTCATGTGCGGCAATTTTTTCCGTCTCGCCAACGCTTTGACCGAGTTCATCAACAATCTGGATCAAGGTACTCATGACGTGGGTACCCGGCTACCGGCCATTAATTTTGATAGGATTTTTTTGTCACTGACCAGAACCCTGACTGCACATCCAAGTTTGTGAAGCGAGTTTGTTCTTGCTCTCCGACGAAAAACGTCGTATTCCTGGGCCTCAATTCGGCTCAAAATTTGGCTATACAGCAGGCGCGAAAGCAGAACCGCTTTGCGCATTTTGGGCGGCAATTTGGATATTCCTGGGTCAGACAGCAAGTAAAGCTCACGGGCACGGGCAATTTCAAAGCGAATCATCTCTCGAAATGGCTCGGTGACGTTATTTGCCCTAATGTCGGCCTCACTAACTCCGAAACGAAGCATATCTTCTAGTGGCAAATATATTCGGCCGCGCTCCATGTCCTCGTTGATATCCCTTAGGAAATTTGTAAGTTGCATCGCTTCACCAAGGGCCTTTGCTCGGACAATGGTGTCGTAATCGGTTTTAACATTCATTGCGTAACACATCATCACGCCGATCGCACTTGCACTTCCCCGCATGTAGTTTCGAAGATCTTCGTAGGTCTCGTATCTGGTCTTCGTAAGGTCCATTTCCATCGCATCGAGAAACAATGTTGCCTCTTCAACTGGAATTCCGCATTCGATTACCGCGTCGCAAAATGCTCGCATCGCAAAGTGCTCTGGTCGCTCTCCTCCTAGCCCACGAGCTAATTGTTTTCGCCAGTCTTGGAGGAGCCCAACACGTTCATTGATGTTCAAATGTTCCGGGTTATCGACCCATTCATCGGGTACCCGAACGAAAGCATAGATGGCGTGAACTCGCCATTGAATTTGCTTGGGAAATCTCAACGTTGAATAGTAATAAGTAGTCCCGAACCGCTTATGAATTTTGCGACATTGCTCTATGTCAGACTGGCTGGCATATCTCGATGTCATGGCTTTCTGAACCTCTTCATGCTCATTCGTTCATTCACACTTGGAGTTCCGCGAGCAAGTATGTCAAATCGCGTGCCGTCCGCTACTGCCTGCCTGAGGGTAAGCAACTCTTGGTTAAGCTTCATTTGGCAAGATTCGAGGGATTCAAAACAATGCGGTATTCCGAATCCG
>JAYVXG010000095.1:0-2481 GCA_043785475.1 Armatimonadota bacterium | reverse complement strand
AAGGCTGGTATCGAAGGTTGGGTTGCAGTTGTCAAGCCTGGTCGAGTCATGTTCGAAATGGACGGAGTCACGACTGAGTTGGCCAAAGAAGCAATGCGACTTGCCATTTATAAAATGCCCATGCGATGCAAGTTCTATTCGAAGGCAGACCTAGAAGCAGAACTGAAAGCAAACAATATCGGCGGAAACTACCACACGCCAGAAGTGAAGGAGGAAGCAGCCGAATAACGGCGCTGAAATTACATGAAGAACTTAAAAGCAAAAGAACTTCGACTAAAATCAGTTGCCGAATTGGAGCAATTGGTCACGGAAGAGCAGGCAGCAATGTACAAAGCTCGACGAGACCTTGCTTTCCGGCAGTTGACCGACATAGCCAGTTTTAAGGTTCGAAGACACAACGTCGCTCGAATCTTGACTGTCATAACCGAAAAGAACCGAGGTACCAATTGATGGCAGAAACGCAAGAACCTCGCAATAACCGTAAAACCCGTGTAGGGATTGTCGTAAGCAATAAAATGCAGAAGACGGTAGTCGTTCGCATCGAACGACGGGTTCAGCACCCACTATACGGAAAGGTCGTTATCCGAACTGAAAAGTTTAAGGCTCACGACATTATTGGTTGCGATGAGGGAGACCGCGTGGAGATCATGGAAACCCGCCCGTTGTCGAAAGACAAACGATGGCGAGTGACCCAGATCATCGAAAAGGTCAAATAACGATGTTTTTTCTCCGAACTTCGGTTCGGAGGACTCGACTTCAAGCCTACTCAAAATTATTGTTTTGAATGGCCTCTGGAAAAGGAAATCAACTGAACAAAAATGGTTCAACAATTCTCACGATTAAAAGTAGCAGATAATTCAGGAGCGCGCGAAGTCATGTGTATTCGCGTACTAAAGGGGTCTCAGCCCCGTTACGGTGGCGTCGGTGACCTTATCGTAGCCGCAGTCAAGACCGCGACTCCAAATATGCCCGTCAAAAAGGGTGATGTCGTCCGATGCGTGGTTGTCCGAACGAAAAAGGCTTGCCGCCGAGCAGATGGCAGCACTCTTCGATTCGATGAAAACGCATGCGTAGTCATCAACCCAGCCAACAATGAGCCAAGAGGGACCCGTATTTTTGGTCCAGTGGCTCGCGAACTTCGCGATGCGAACTTTATGAAAATTGTTTCGCTCGCACCTGAGGTGCTGTAATGCCAACTAAAGCAGATTTAAAAAGACTAGCAAATCCGATCAAGCTTAAAATTCGCCGAGGCGATAAAGTGATGATCATCGCCGGAAAGGATAAGGGCCAAGAAGGATTCGTCGCCGCAGTCAGCGCAAAGGAAGGTCGGGTAATCGTTCTCAAAGAGAACCCAGAGAACCCTGAGCAGCCATTGCCGCTCAACACGGCAATCAAACACCGAAAGGCAAAGCAACAAGGCGAAAAGAGTGCAAGAATCGCTATTCCTGCACCTCTTCACATATCAAACGTCATGGTTCTTGATCCCAAGACCGGCAAACCAAGCCGACTAGGAAGAAAGAAAGTGGGAGACAAGCTTGTTCGCTATGCGAAGAAGAGCGGTCAAACCATCAAAGACGCAGAATCGAAATAAGGCGAAAGCCACCGTCAATTGACAGTCTGGTCAGAACTCAGGCAAAAGTATTATGGCAAGAAAAGAAAAAGTAGAAGCAGCCGCAACAGGCCCAACTGGCAAGTTGCCAAAACCACGTCTTCGTGAAAAATTTAGAACCGAAGTCGGTCCTAAAATGAAAGAGCAGTTCGGATACAAATCCGTCATGCAAATTCCCCGACTTGAGAAGATCGTGATCAACATGGGTACCGGTTCCACCGACAAGGATAGCAAAAACCTCGAGAATTCACTTCGAGACATGCAGATCATTGCGGGCCAAAAGCCGGTATCAACGATGGCCACCAAAGCAATTTCAAACTTCAAACTCCGAGAAGGAATGAAGGTCGGTTGTAAGGTAACCCTCAGAGGTGACCGAATGTACCACTTCTTTGATCGACTCGCATCCGTCGTTCTCCCCCGAATCCGAGACTTCCAGGGCCTTTCTCCAAAGTCTTTCGACGGACGAGGAAACTACGCAGTTGGACTCAAGGAACAATTAGTTTTCCCCGAAATCCCCTACGACAACTTCGACAAAATCAGAGGAATGGATATCGTCATTTGTACTTCTGCGAAGAACGATGAAGAAGCCCGCGTCTTTTTGAAGGCAATGGGTCTTCCATTGAGAGAAAAGTAAAAACTCAAAGCAAAGGGCCCTGCGGTTGTGTCCGCAGGGCTTTTTTTTACCAAGTCTTGTAGAGTGTGCCGTCAGATGCAACGGTAGTTCCGCTCGAAACTTTCCAACTTCCAAGAGGGTACGGCGATCCGGCGGCATTTATATAGGTAACTGCGGTTATTCCGGTTATTCCAATCACGAATGATTCCTTATCAAAGTACGGCCCGTGGTAATTAGCCGCCTGCACGGCAACGAGAGT
>JAYVXG010000094.1:0-2482 GCA_043785475.1 Armatimonadota bacterium | reverse complement strand
TCGGGCTTTTTTTTGAGGGTGACTATGCCGAAATGTCAACCAAATCCTTGGAAGCAAAGTAGGCGCGGTTGCTCGATCGAATTACAGCATTGATGTTTTGACTTGCATAAGGCGGATCAGTGCTTTTGAAGACTCCTGAAGTGGGCTCAGAAAAGGGAGGATCATCGGAATTGAAGATGCCGGAAGCTAGTTGCGCGGGCAAAGGAGTTGTTCCTGGGCGGAGAATATGCTCGGCTGGCTTTGGTCCTCCAAAGCGACTTACGGTTTCAGATGGCTTTGGAGTAGGGGCTCCCTTTAGTAATGGTTGCGCGGGCAACGTCCGCCAACCTTTGTTAGGTGCCTGAACGCCATTGGCATGATTTCTACCGGAAACCAGTTGATGCTGGGTTGACTTAAAGCTCCGGATTTCATCACCTGTGCTTAAATTTTTTCCCGACGCTCGGGTTGGTTTATTTGCCTGAGCCGAAAAGAAGCTGGTCACGGATTGTAAGCTAGAAATGTTCATCGTTTCGTCCTTAAAGATGTCGGTCAATGGCTTTGCAAAAAGCTCATCGGTAATCCTTACAGGTTTCCTATCGGGATGATTTCGAAAAACAAGAGGAACACCAATCTAAGCCTCCGAAAATTCGAAAATACTAGCAAAGCCAAAAATTAAAGATTGGGTGGCGGTAATCTCGCCCAATGCTGAAGCGATTAAGTTTTGCAATTCTAGCCGCCACACTGACCGGAATGATCCTGGCTCAGGGTGATGTCGAGACGATAACAAAGATCCTTGAAGAAGGGAAGGCGAGCAATAAGGCTCGTCTGCACTTGGAGACGATTACCGGCCAGATTGGCGCTCGGCTAACCAGCTCGATGGCGCTGGAAGACGGGCAAAAGTGGGCAATGGAGCAATTCAAATCATTTGGTTGCGTTAATGTCCACCTCGAAAAGTGGGGTGAATTCCCAGTGGGATTCGATCGGGCAAAGAGCGGGCAAGTCGGTCAAATGATCTCACCCTTTGCCAGAGAGCTTCAATTTACAACTCCAAGCTGGACTCCTGGAACCAAGGGGCTCCAGAAAGGTGGCGTCATTATGGAACCAACATCGGTCGAAGAAGTTACCAGTCACGCTAGTGACTATCGAGGAAAGTGGATGATTCTCGCTGCAACACCACCACCTTCACCGCGAGCCGGTGCTGGCGGTGGAGCAGTTGCGGCTGGTGGAAGTCGACCTCCCGGTCCTGGCGGTGGACGTCCGCCTTTGACTCCTCAAGAGCAATCCGCAGCTGATCTACGAACAACTATTCGGGCTGCCGCGTTCAAAGCTGGCATCAAAGGCACAGTCGCTGGATCTCGAAATGAGTTGGTGCAAACCGGCGGTCAATATAAAATCGATTGGAATAAACTCCCGACTGAGACGAGAATCACGGTTCGAAAAAGTGATTACGATGCCATCACGGTTGCCATGAAGGGCGACAAGAAGGTTGAACTTCAATTCGACATCAAGCAGAGCTTCCGAAAGGGTCCTATTGCGATTCATAACGTTATTGCCGAAATTCCTGGCACCGAGAAGCGCGATGAAGTCGTCATCGTGAGCGGACACTTTGATAGCTGGGATGGACCAGGGTCGCAGGGTGCCCTCGATAACGGCGTTGGCTCTAGCGTGACGCTCGAAGCCGCTCGGATTCTGATGGCGACCGGTGCAAAGCCAAAACGAACGATCCGGTTTATTCTTTGGTCGGGCGAGGAGCAAGGACTCTTTGGTTCAGCTGGTTACGTGAAGACTCACGCGGCCGAAATGGACAAAATCAGCTGTATTTTGGTTGATGATGGCGGAACGAACTATTGGGGCGGCTTTGTTGGCCTCGAATCCCAGCGGTTCATGTTTCAACCGTCGATGGATGCGCTAATGGCCACGTTCCCCGACATGCCGATGGTCTTCCGCGCCCAGGCGACGATGCCAAGAGGCGGCGGCAGTGACCATGCCAGCTTCAATGCGATTGGAGTTCCGGGATTCTTTACCCTTGAAACAGGCGTGAGCGACTACAACTATGTTCATCACACACAACATGACCGACTTGAAGCGGCGATCAATGCGTACTTAATTCAGTCAAGTACTTCGGCGGCGGTCACCTCGTTTAACATCGCGTGTGCAAGCACAATGATGCCACGCCAACCAAACCCTCCCCCAGGAAGGTAAGAAAAGACTGAAAAAAAAGAGCCTAGGCAAAATGCCTAGGCTTCTCTTTGTCAAATTTATTTAGCTGGTCTCGACGGCTACTTCAGTCTTTTTTTCGACAGGCGACTCGCCTTTCCACGTGAGCGGCTCATCAAATGGTTCAATTGCAAAGACGTATCTCTGTTGCCCTTCGAAAGGAACCAAGTACCGTTCAACAACTCTGCCCTGTCGGTACGACGGTAGGTCTTTGGTTTGGTGCAGATAGATGATCTCGACGCCAAGGGCAGCATCTGCTCCCAATTTCCAATAACCGGAAACAAAT
>JAYVXG010000093.1:0-2485 GCA_043785475.1 Armatimonadota bacterium | reverse complement strand
AAAGGGTCATTTTATTTATCGAGGAGTGCCGGAGGATGAAGATACCAGTTCTTCCGCCCGACGTAAACAAATCAGAAAGTGACTTTAGTATCGAAAGGGGTCCGAAAGGACAAGTTGGAATCCGGTTTGGTCTTGGCGCAATTAAGGGAGTTGGTGACGGTATCGTCGAGTCGATCATTACTGAACGGGCGGAAAACGGGAACTCCACTCACCTCTACCAATTCTGCGAAAGGATTCGTCCGCACGGGCTTAACAAAACAGCCCTTGATGCCCTAATCAAGTCTGGTGCTCTCGATTCGATTGATGATAACCGGGCGACAAGCTTGGAGTATCAGGAGGCCGCCCTCATGTTTGCGACCGATCTTACACGTGATCGAGCGATGGGCCAGGATTCGCTCTTCATTATCGATGACGATCATTCGACCTCCATTAGCTACCCAACCTTGCCCCCGATAACGCCGCTCAGTCGATCTGACAAACTTGCGCTTGAAAGGGAAGTTCTCGGTATTTACGTTTCCGACCACCCGTTGCGCGGTTTAGAACGTATTTTGGGCAAACAAGCCACTCATTCCTGTGGCGACATTGGTGAGCTTGACGAAGGTACATCAGTAAAGCTCTCCGGCGTTATCGCTTCGACCAGAGCGATTCTCACGAAGGCGGGTAAGAAAATGATGTCGATGACGTTGGAGGACTTCAGCGGCATCGCACGATGCATTATTTTTGCTGGCTCTTATGAGAAGTACCGTGAGATTCTTCACAAAGACAAACTCGTCGTGATCCACGGTGAGATCACGATCAACGAGCGGGGAGGGGAAAAGTCGACTGAAATTCGCCTTTTTGAAGTTAAAGAGCTTGATGGCAGCCTGGACCTCGTACTCGATGAAACCCCAATGACCGGTTCTGTTGTCATTAAAATTGGACGGTCAACCCAAACCGATATTCACAAGCTGTTCGCACTGCTGAAGGATCATCCGGGTGAGCACGAAGTGTATATCCAAATCGAACCAAAATCGGAACATCCCCTAGTTCCGGTTCAGATCCTATGCAAGCCGACTACAATCGTCGAAAAGGAAGTGAATAGGCTTTTTGGTCCAAATTCATTCCAAATTATCCAGAATCAGGAATTTGGCAATACGTTTTAGTGTTTCGAGTATCTTAATGAGTAGAAAGATGCGAGCTTTTACAATTTTCACCTTCCTTGTCCTGGCAGTAACTGCCCATGCAGCCGATGCATTTGACCTCAAAGTGGCCAATATTGACGTCCTTCAAGACAAAAATGTGCAAGCTGAACTTGGTATCACCGCGGGTCAACTGAAATCCATGAATGTCTTTGCTGCCCAATATTCAGCGACAAATAAGACCAAAATCGAAGAGTATCAAAAAGCAAAGAAGCAAATTGACCAGGCCTTCTCTGATTTCCATGTTAAACAATACATTTTGCTCCGAAACAATGTGTTGAAACTTCTTTCTCCGAACCAAGTCAAACGCCTTAGAGAATTGACGCTGCAGGCGGCCGGTCCAAGAGCCTTGCTCGACAAGTCTGTGGCCGACAAAGTAGGAATTCCTCCGACGGAATACAACAGTTTCTGTGCTGCGATCCGCGAAGGTGACCAAAAGGTTGCCAAGATCAAAAAGGAAGTCTCAGACAAGATTCAGGTCAAATATAAAGGTCAAAAGCCACCGACAACCAAGAAAGAATCGGACGCTCTGAGGCTGAAAGTGAACACTGATATTTCGATTGAAATGAGGAAGCACGAAGCAGAAATGAAAACCGTTTTAAGTGCTTCAGAGGCAAAAACGTCCAAAATCATTACGAAGAAATATTTGGATGCCCTGCAGGTTCTTATGGGTAAACGTTTCACACCGCCCAAGCCGGCTGCACCGAAAAAGCCAGGCAAATGACGATTCAAGACAAATTCGCTGCTTTAAATGCCGTCGGTAGAAAAGCGCTCGTTTGCTTTTTTACCGCTGGAGATCAGCCCCTCCAAGAATTGCCCGAAATCGTAGCTCTCTTGGAGGCAAGTGGGGCTGACATTATCGAGATCGGAATACCATTTAGCGATCCTTTTGGAGAAGGACCAACAATTCAGGATTCGAGCCAGAGGGCCCTTGAGAACGGCGCCACATTAACGAAAATTTTGGAAGCGATTACCAAGTGTCGCTGCGCTATTCCTCTCGTCACGATGGGATACTTCAATCCAATCCTGAGATTTGGATTAGACCAATTTTCTAAAGAATCGCTGAAGGCGGGAATAACCGGAACGATCGTTTCGGATTTGGTCCCTGATGAAGCAAAGGATTGGGATGTAGCCTGTGAATCGAACGGGTTAGAAACGATCTACTTAGTCGCCCCGACTTCAACTAACGAAAGAATCAAGCAAGTTACCTCCCAATCCACCGGATTTGTTTACGTTGTTTCACGAACTGGAGTCACGGGTGCTGAATCCGAAGTTCCCGTGGAAATCAGCGGGTTGGTCCGCAAAGT
>JAYVXG010000092.1:0-2504 GCA_043785475.1 Armatimonadota bacterium | reverse complement strand
GCCGAGTTCTCATCCGGCTTGTCCGAAAGGACTTTTCCCATTTGGTACAAGGCCAGCGGTACCCGCGCCTTGCCAAATTCCAACGCTCCGTTCTGAATGTTAAACGCATTCTCCGTGCCCGGAATCGCCACCGGCTCACCTTTCGTATCGAGCAACTTCTGACCGTCTTTCGTCAACAATTCACCCTTATCTAAGTGAAAACTTGCCGATTTGATGTAAGCCGCCGCCCCATCCGACGGACCTTTCACCGCCATATAAAGGTTCCCCCCGGTCTGAATCGTTACCGGGTTAAACCGCATAAAGTAGCCAACCAGAAAAGGCACCAACGCCATGCAAATAAGCTTTCCGGCCCGGTACGATGCCGACTGCACCCCCGCAAACGACGCCTGAACGCCCTTCGAAATCGCGAGCATATAATAGCCGTCGGTGGCGATATTTGTCATCGCCGAGACAAACGCACTGCCACCTAGAAAGATCAGAGAGGCAACAAACGCGGAGGCCCCGGGCAACAAGAAAAACGGCGCAATCGCGAGACACACGGTCAAGATCGCCTGCCCCATCAGCACCCATTTGCGCTTCTTCGCACTGAGGTCCACTAACGGTCCGAGCAAGAATTGAAGTGACCACGGTAAGGCGATGATCGACGTCCAAGTCGCGATCATCTGGTTCGGCACCCCGAGGTCTTTATAAAACACTGCCGACAAATCCGAAATAATCGTGACCGGAATCGCCTGTAGCACGTACAGCAACGGCACAAATTTCCAAGGATTCGGAACGGGAGGCCCCGCCTGCGGCTGCATTGCTTCGGTATCGACAGACATCTGATCGGATTGTATCAGGAAATAAAGTCACAGACGCTCAAAAAGCATTGCGGCCTCATGGAGGGTGAGCGTCCCGCTCGCCAAATATCAGGGAACTAGAGGAAACGAAATTTCCCAAACGGTGTCTTGGACTTAAAATACAATCGACCTAGTGCTGCAACCGCTCGTCCAAGATTTTCATTCGCTTGGCATGGCCATCGAGGAACGCAACGGCGAATCCCTCTCCGTGTGGAGACAGGTTCGCTTTCTCGTGAACGATGCCTTTGCTATCTTTCACCGATCCAGTTCCCCGAAGTGGATCTCGAAGATATCCAGTTTGAGCGGGGTTTACAATGTCTTTCGACAAGTCGACTAACCGATTTCCATCGTCGAAATGAGGAATCAGGTTCTTGAGCACAGAGCAACTGACGTACGACATCTGATCTGGAATTCCAGGTTTGCCTATATTGAGTGGTGGTGCAAGCTTATCGCTGGGACAAGTGAAAACAGTCTGAGGATTCTTCAAATAGGGGAAAAGCGAAGTCATCAAATTACGCGATTCTGAAACACCGTCAAAGGTGAAGTGAGGCGGAAGACAATCATTGTTATCCTCCGAATACGTCACTACTGCGGTCGAAATCTGCTTTAAGTTCGAGAGACAAAGTGTCTTCGTTGATGACTCTTTGTCACTCATGGATAGCCCTAGCACTGGGAGTAGAAATAAAGCAATTATTCCCAAAATCAGGACGATCAGAACGATCTCAAGCACAAGCTGATATGTATTCTTCCTCGCATTCTCGCTAAATATTCTCATCCTATCACAGCTCTTTGTTCGTGTCCGGTGGCTTACGAATCTTGGCATGCCCATCCAAGAACGATGTGGCAAAACCCGCCCCGTGAGGCGACAAGAATCCCAACTCCTTCGTCTTCGAATCAGTCCCATACCCTCGAATTGGATCGCGCATAAATGGAACCAAAGACGGGTCTTTCAAAGTAGTCAACTTCAACTGCCTTCCTCCCGAAGCAAAGTCCGGAATTGCCCCTCGCAAAGTCAAACTGTGAACGTAATCCATCTTCCCGACGATGCCTTCCTGAGCATTCGTTGCCCCGTTGTCTCTAACGTTCTTTGATTCGTCTGCGCAAAGGAAGATTTCCTTATTCTTAGTGTAGAGAAGGATCGCGCTCATAAACTTTTCGGAACTATCCGTCCCGTCAAATGTGAAGTAAGGCGGAAGTGTGTCGTCAAAGTCCGATGCGTAGATAATCATCCCAGTGGCAACTTGCTTCATATTTGAATGGCAAGCCGCCCGTCTAGCCACGGGCATACTGCCCATATAAACCGGCAACAAAATCGCGACCAAAACCCCAACGAGCAGAAGCACCCCAAGAAGCTGCCACATCGCGCGAAAGCCATTGATCGGAGGTCGTTGCTCGTCCTGCATCACAAATCCTTATTGATATCCAACGGTCGAATACTCTTGACATGCGTGTCAAAATAGAGCATCGGGAACAAGCCTTGATGGGGCGACCACATTGCCTGAATCGTCTTGCCAGACTCCTCGACCTTGACATCTCCAAAGCCCCGAACCGGATCTCGCATCAAACTCACTTTGCTCGGATTCTCCGCGCTGCTGGAAAGCAAAGCTCGGCGGCCGTCAACATAGCCCGGAATGAATCCTTTGAGCGATTGGCAGTGGACAAACG
>JAYVXG010000091.1:0-2516 GCA_043785475.1 Armatimonadota bacterium | reverse complement strand
CGACAGATCGGCTTCGACCACACCGGGTGGTACCGAGATGCTTCCGGTTACGTTTTGGGATGAAGAACCTCCTCCACCCAGAAATCCCCCGCATCCGGTTAGGAATACAGTGGCTAGTGCTGAAACCTGGATGGTTCGGGTAAGGACTTCGCGACGACTGAGCAAATCTTGTGTCATGCAGGAAGTATATGAAGCGAGCGTGACAAGTGCGTGACAAGGCGTTTGGTGGTAAGACTTTGGCGGAAATTGGCGTCTTTACGGGTATGGACGGTTTAACGAGCCAAACGGCAATCGAAGAGTTCGTGAAGCAGGGCATTCATAGTCGCGCAGCAAAGCGAGCATCTTGGCCAGCAGGCAACATACTGTTCCTTAACGGCGAAGATGTTTTACGATTAAATTCCGACGGAACTTTGACCGAGCTTTCGGACGAAGATCTGGACGCAACGGACTGGACCTTGAACGAGCATGAGTTTCTTTAGAGGGACTTCTGAGTGAAAGTTGGGCTAAACCTTGCCTGCGGTCGTGAGAGAGGGGGCATAATTGCCTTGGAGCAATGTCTTTCAACAAGATTCCCGACGACACGCCAGAAACCCTCATGCTGGCCGGTGGCTTTCTGACATTCTTGGTGCTCTGCTCCTTGTTCTTCTCAATTTGGACTATTCAACACAACCTCTTAGCCATTATAGAGTGCGTTGCCATTCTGGCTCTTGTCATCGTAGCTTGGCGAAAGGCTACATAAACGATCAGTTTCCTTGACAAATGGTTCTTTAGGGCGCAGACTCTAGTCTTGAATACCTTAATTAGGAGAGGAGTGCTCAAAACATGAGTGAAGCAGAAGAAATTCTTTCCCGTCTGGAGTCGAGAGGCCCTTCCTTTCGCATGGCGCTTTGTCTAGCAATATCTGGTTTAACCATTCTGGTTGTGGCAAACAAATTTGTCGGAGCTCCCGACGTGATCCGCACCAAGATCATGCAGGTGATGGACGGCACATCAAGCGTGGGATCCATCGGTGTCTATAACGGGAAAGCCATTTTTGGCACCACAAATTCCAAAACCGGCTTGGTGAGCATTGGCGAGGGCATAATCGGAACTGGCGTCGTCGTTTTGAGCGGTGCTAATACTAAGGATATAATTCGCCTTTCCTCAACAAAGTCTGGCGGCGCTTCCGTCAGTATCTACAACAGCAGTGGCACCGAAATCGCCAACGCCAGCCCGAATATCACCAATGCCGGATCGGTGTTTATCCAGTCGTCGACGGGAACCCTCGTCGGGGAAGTGAACGGCGATAAAACTAACGGTGGGGCCATCATCCTTCACGATGCTAACGGCACCGAAATAGCGCGGGTGCACAACTAGGAATTTACTATGAATACTTCATTTCAAGAATCAGATCTCATCCTTCGGTTACGCAAGCTCGAAAAATCACAAGCACGTTACCGCTTCGCCTTCCTCTTTACGGCTACTCTCGCCGCTGGCTTGTGTATGATTGGCGCAAAACGTCACACCGATGACCTCATTCAGGCGAAGTCCTTTGAGGTCGTGAACGACGACGCAAAAGTCCTGGCGCGGTTCACAAGTGTGGCGGGCAAGGGAGAAATGCGCATGTACCGCACCGATGGAAGTCCATTGGTTAATGTCTCCTCCAGCACCGATAACTCGGGCCGTGTGGACCTGTTTAACGCGAATGGCAAGCCGATGATCTCACTTTCGTCGACAGCAACTGGCTCGGGAAGCATAAGTTTGAACAATAGCCTTGGGGGTCTATCGGTTCAAGTTGCGTCCAACGTTCATGACCACGGCGGCGTCTGGGTCTTTAACGCCGAAGGCAAGCAAATCGCGGCGATCACAACTTCGGGAACGACTGCGAACGGAATTGCCGAGATTTACGATGCGTCGGGGACCAAGACGGGACATTTGCCTTAAATCAGGGCAAAGTTTGGGAACTTCGTTCCTTCGTTCATCCAGGACAAGGGCATTGGGAACGAAGATGCCATTTTCCTTGGATGGTTAGAACTAGCAAGTAAAGCGAGAGAACTGTTCCTCATTGCACATTGCCTTAAGCTTAGCGACGCCCTAACAAAGTGGAGGAACGAAGTTGCCCAACCTCGGCGGAGCGGCTACTCGGCTTTCGACCTTAGGAATTCTGGAATCTCGGCACCCGGCTGAGGTTTCTCGCCGTTATCGACGTGGTGGATTTTGCCGAGGCGCGGAATCGGAAGCCATACAAATTCGGCTCGGCCAACGATACTTTCGCGGGGTACGAGTCCCCATCCGCGGCCGTCAAACGATCCGTTCCGGTTGTCGCCCATGAACAAGAAGTACCCCGGCGGAATCTTTTCGGCTGGTAACGCCCGGGCTTTCGGCCATTCGGACTCTTGAGGAATCAAATACTTTCGGGCAACGCTATAGCCCCGACCGTCGGCGTTAGCATCGAAATCGGTGTAGTTAAGCGGAATCAGTTCGCCGTTGTATTTCACCAACTTCCAGTTTGGCTTTTTCTCGGCATCACGCTCAGC
>JAYVXG010000090.1:0-2521 GCA_043785475.1 Armatimonadota bacterium | reverse complement strand
ATCGAGATCATGCCCATGTAAACTAGCGAATCCACTCCCGCGCTCTTCATCGCCTCGCCTTTTGGATAGCTAACTTTCGTCAGTTTTAAACCCTTGGTGACAGCCTCTACCTTTAAAGGGTTTTCGAATTCGCTCTTTGGTGGATTTTGGTAAGCGTGCCAACCGCTCGGAACAGTAATCGTGAAGCTTCCCTTAAGAATATTCTTCTTGGCAGATACTCCTTTGAAGTGAATTTCGGGAGCTGGTTGCAACCCTTGGGCAATGAATAGAACGGCGGCAATTGATGTGATCATAGTGTGATTATGAGCGAACTCAATGGATAGATGCTCGAACATGCCGCATCGTTTCGGCGTAAACGGTATACTAGTGAACTCAATTTAGCCAGGAGTGGCCCCTAGCATTGCAACGACGTAACAGCTTTTATTTCCTTCTTTTTGTTCTCGCACTAGCCGCAGTCGCGTTGTTAGGAGACTTCAAATTGAAGACCATTTTTGGTCTCGACATTACCGGCGGTACCCGCCTCACTTACCAAGTCGTCGTAGCACCCGATATGGTTGGCAAAGTCACGGCCGAGGAAGCGCGAAAGCAAATTATCCCGGTCGTCACGAGCAGAGCAAACCGCATGGGGGCATCTGAGCCAGTGATTGCCGCAAAAGGCGAAGACCAAATTTTGGTTGAGTTGCCTGGTGAAACAGATATTAAGAAGGCTCGTGAGATTATGGGCAAGAGCGCCCGCCTGATGTTCTACCATGCAAAAAACGTAGACTCAAGCCTAAAACAAAGAGATTATCACGTGGTCAAATCGACCGACGACAGCAATCCAGTTGTTCGTTTCATTCGCGAAAAAGACAAGAAAGAAATTGGGCCAAAGGATCCTGAGTACAAGGAAATGATTGACGGTTGGTACCTAATTCTGGCCGGTACTGAAGTCAAAAACGCCATGGCCGAGCCCACGGCAGATTCGTACCAGCCGCTGATGAACTTCGACCCGGTTGGCACCGCAAAGATGACCGAATGGAGCAGAAAATACGACAAATTGCAGGAGCCACTTGCAGTCGTGCTTGACGGTACCGTCTTGAGTATTGCCAACGTTGAGCAGGGTGCAAACATCACGAGCAACTGTGTCACCAGAGGCAATTTCACGAAGGAGTATGTTCTTAGCTTAGTGAGCCTCATTAATGGAGGTTCGCTACCCGCTGACCTTAAAGAACTCGGAGCATACACGGTCAGCCCAACTATTGGCGAAACTGCGTTCCTCAAGATTCGCAATGCTGGCGTCATCGCCTTTGTAGTCATCAGTCTCTACCTAATCGCTTATTATGCGTTTCCTGGCTTTGTTGCATTCTTGGCTCTACTTCTCTATACAGGTTTGACGCTCGCTGCGCTCAAGTTTATTGACGCGACATTTTCGCTGGCCGCAATCGCCGGCTTTATCCTTTCCGTCGGCATGGCAGTTGACGCCAACATCCTTGTCTTTGAACGCTTCAAAGAAGAAATGAAGAACGGGAGGCCGCTTCAAACCGCCATTGAGATTGGTTTCAAGCGAGCTTTGCCTGCAATTGTCGACTCCAACGCCTGTACGATTTTGACTTGTCTGGTTTTGGCAAGTATCGGCACTGGCCCGGTAAAAGGCTTTGCAACAACCCTGATTATTGGTGTTGTGATCTCGCTGTTCACCGCAGTTACTGTTACCCGTTCACTCTTGCTGTTCTTTGTCGGCTCTGGCATCGCAACCGATCCAAAGTGGTACGCAATCGATCGGGATTGGTTTGGAGGAATCACAAAGGGCGGAGAGAAGATTCTCCAAGTTCTTCAAAAGACCAACAAGTGGTTCATTATTTCTGGCCTTACTGTTCTGTTCGGAATGATATTTGTGCCGCTTGGCGGATTCAAATTAAATGTCGAACTCCAAGGAGGAACTGAAGCTCAGTATAAAATGACTTCGGATCTGACCGGTGGACAACTTGGTGTTAATCTAGAAAAGGCCGGCATGAAGGGCTCCACGGTCAAATTTGCTGATATTGGCAAAGACCGAGTGGCAATCATTTCGGTCCCTGCCGAAGCATTGCCTCAACCAAAGGCAAAAGAAACCCCCGCGGACGCAACCGCCCGCGAGAATGAAAACGCCGGAAAGATTGCTACCGCGGCTGGAATTCCAAACGCGCCTTTGGTCGCCGTTCAGACCGTTGGGCCAACTCTCCAAAAAGAAGTCCAGCTCAGCGCAGTGTACGGAGTTGGATTTTCAATCTTCCTCATTGTCGGCTATCTTGCTCTCCGATTTGGATTCTCAGTCGGCGGATTTAAAGAAGGTCTCAAGTTTGGTTTCTCGGCCATCGGTGCGCTGTTCCATGACATCCTCGTGGTTATCTTTATGGCTGCGTTCTTCGGCTACTTCTTCAAGTGGGATATCAGTTCGCTGTTCCTTACTGCGATGCTGACGATCATCGGCTTCTCGGTCCACGATACAATTGTTATCTTTGACCGAATTCGAGAGAATCTGCGAAAGCCTGAGTCCGGTGAA
>JAYVXG010000089.1:0-2522 GCA_043785475.1 Armatimonadota bacterium | reverse complement strand
TCATGGCTCGGCATGCACAGAATCCGGCGATGCCAATATCGTTGACTGAGGCTTCACTTCCGCCCGCGAGCATGCAGACCGCATCGCCTCGCTTGATGATTTCCATCGCATCGCCGATTGCGTTTGCACCGGTCGAACAGGCGGAAACGATGGTGTGGTTTGGGCCGCGAAGATCGTTGATAATCGAGACAATTCCGCTTGCCATGTCGGCAATCATATACGGAACGAAAAATGGAGAAACGCGGTCGGGCTTTCCTGCGTGGATAAACGCAGTATTGTCGTACATCACGGAGAGACCACCGATTCCGGTGCCGATCAGGACGCCAAATTCGTTTTTTAGGTCTTCGTCGAGTTCAATTCCTGAGTCATCGAGGGCCTGTCGAGCGGATGCAATCGCGAAGTGAAGGAATCGATCCATTCTACGAGCATCTTTCTTTTCGAACCCTTCGCAGTACCAATCTTCGACGTTAAAATCTGGGACTTCGCCCGCAATTTGAGTTGCGTACGGAGTTGGATCAACGTTGGTGACCCGTCGAATGCCGGAAACACCGTACACGACTTTGGGCCAAAAAACATCGACACCGGTGCCGAGCGGGGTGACCGCTCCGACTCCGGTGACGACAACGCGCCCGGATGGTACGGGCGGAGAACTCATTTAAGCCTTCTTCTTGGTGATGTAGTTAACTGCGTTTCCTACGGTCTTGATTTCGCCTACTTCCTCGTCGGGGATGTCGATTTCGAATTCATCTTCGAAAGCCATTACCAGCTCAACGACGTCCAGGGAATCTGCGCCGAGGTCATCGGTAAAGCTAGCTTCCATTGTCACTTCTTCAGGCTTGACGTCGAGTTCTTCGACAGTTACCTTTTTCACTCGGTCAAAAATGTCGGTAGACATAGGTCAATAAAGATACCCGCCAGACCGAACGAACTGGTATTTGGAGCAGGATCAAGTTGGAATTTTTTTAGGATTCCGATGTTTTATTAGAGTGCTCTTAATTTGGGCCACTGGGTTTCGACGCCTTGATCGTCGAGCAGGTTTTGTGTTTGAGGAAATAGGGTTTACAATGCAGTAATGACAGCACTCACTTTGATCTTGAGTCTGGCTCAATCGCCAACGTTAGGAGCCCAAAAATTTATAGAAATTGGAGGATCACTCGGTTCTGATTTGTCAGTTGGATTCTCGGGTCCTCGATATGCCCGTCAAGATTCATCGCCCTTTTTCAAATGCGTCGTTGCAGAAGATGGGGCATCAATGTGGATTCCCAATAGTAGTCATTTTCTCCGCGGTAAGCAGTTCTCCTGGCATCAAATTACCTTGCCTCGGGGAGAGGGGAAGGAGAGTGAATTGTTTAGATTCCGATATTTCCCGGCATCCAAAAAAGTGGTTGCTTACACCCTGAGTCAATCCGCCCTAGTAGAGCCAGCGTTTCCAAAGGGCCGAATTGGTCAGGACGAAGTCGAATGGCGCCTAACCCGGGATGACTCGGGAATTGCGGCGGCTCTCGATGCAAGGCGAGTAGTCAGCATTACAAGCGAAAATGCACGGGAGTCGAAGACTATGGTTGCCGCCGCGTTGATCGATATATTAAAACGAGGCACCGATCCCAATCATGCCGTTGGAACTAAAATCGGAGTAGAAATGCGAGACTCGCGGATCGGGTCTATCATTCGCGGCTCGACCTTTCAATTTGCCGAGGCTTCCGAACATGCAACCACCGCGTTCTCCTATGACTTTAAGTCAAATAAGTTGACCCACCTAACCGTTCCGATTCCCGTGACCTATAAGGGCAAACCGGTCACGCCACAACTCTATGACTTCAAGGAGAATCGAACTTTCTACGATTTTGCTCTCCTGGGCGACGACAAGAGTAGGGTCTGGACCGAATACGATGGCAAGCGTAGGAAGTGGCATCGATATCCCATGCCGCAAGGTGATCCCGGGCCAGTTTATCTAGCCAGGGGAACGGTTTGGGCGAACACTTGGGACTCAGCGGGGAAACTTCAACTGTACAAATGTTCTTCAGATCGAAAGTCCTGGACCTATGTTGGGCCATATTTTCTCATGGGGCGTTCGCTCTCGGATCGGTATTGGATCTTGTTTGACACGTCAAGTAAGAAGGTCTACGAAGCGACGTTTTCGAGTTAGACTAGGCTGTTTCACGGTTTAGAGTGCCCTTAATTTGGGCCACTGGGTTTCGACGCCTTGATCATCGAGGAGGTTCTGGAGTTCTTCGATGTGAACCGGAATGGCCTGAACATCGTCGTGGTGCTGCAGCATGATCGAGGCCATTGCGGCGGCCGACTCGCCAATGTTCCACTCGACCGGGTGGAGCCGATAGCAACCGTTGGTGATGTGCGTAGTTCCTATGTTTTTACAGGCAGGAATAAGATTTTTCATTCGAACAGGAATGAGGCTACGAGCGGGAATTTCGAATGGGAGCGTTGACGTGTCTATTGTGTTCGCTCCGTTGGTGCTGGGGTGCAAGTCGATCCGGTAGGACCCTACGCCGATGGAGTCTTTG
>JAYVXG010000088.1:0-8373 GCA_043785475.1 Armatimonadota bacterium | reverse complement strand
TCCTGGTTGTCGCACTATTGATCGGTGTCGCCTTTGATATTGCCGTGCTAAAGCCTGTCTTCAATTTCGCGCTCCGATTCGTCTCGACTCCGAGCGATGGCCTCGAAGGCATGGTCGCCAAGTTTGCCACCTCGGTCTCGAATTTTGACTCTGATGGTCGAGGACTAGTTTCGTTGGTTATCGATGCGGAGGAGAAACAGCTCTTAGCGACATTGGAGAAAGGCGAGCGCGGTAATACGGTCAAAAAAGGTGAGCAACTAATTGTTACCGCCGTCGACCCGCGGCGAAACACATGTAGTGTTAGCCGAATGTAGGTCGCAACCCAAATGCCCAAATCCAAGTACTATGTAGTGAAAACAGATGGAACTTTCTAGTCCAATGGTTATAGCAATCGTGATCGTAGCGGTTGTCCTTTTCATCCCTATTCTCATCACTCGCTTTTTGCGAACCGTCGAAGCCGGAACGATACGACTCGTTAGCTGGCTCGGTGGAACAACCCGGATCTACAAGGGTCCCGGCAAGGCTTTCGAGATTCCGCTCATTACGACGGGAACGACCATTCCCGCCAAAGTGATCAATATCGACCTCGATATTGCCGACCAAACGGCCGATGTCGGTCCCGATGGCAAACCTCGACCTATCAAGGTTCGAGTACTCGCTAGTGCAATCGTCAGCGTTGGCGACTCGAACGAGTCGATCAAGACCGCCGCCAACCGATTCTTTGCAATGCCGGTAGAAACTCAAACTAACACTCTCACTGACTTGCTCACTTCGACCGGTCGGCGAGCGATTAACTTGCTCCACCATGACGAGCTGTTCAATGCTAAGGGGCCGTCTTCGGTTCCAACCACAATTCCCGAACTCGATCCGGCATTGGCGAATGACGACGATGACCGCTTGGCGATCATCATCAAGAATTCATGTTCGCGTGAACTGCAAGACCTCGGTCTTTTGTTCAACTCGTTGAACATTAAGAGCGTTCAGAGCGAAGTCGCCGAAGCCCGACGACGACAATCCGCAGTTGAAGCAAAGGCCAATGCCGATATCGTGCAAGCTGACCAAGAGCGACGAGCCCGGGAAGCCCAACTCGCCGCCGAGCAAGCGGTAAACGACAAGGAACGAGACCTTAGCGAGCGTAAAGCCCAAAACGCCGCGGTCGTCGCCGATGCGGAAGCGAAGAAGCAAGATTCACTTCGAGGACTGCGAGAAGCCGAACTTAGGGCCACTCAGATTGCCCAAGCTACGGCTGACTCCGAGCGAAAGAAAATCGATGCCGCGGCAAGCGCAGACGCCGAAGCCATTCGACTTCGAACCGTCGCCTCCGCTCAGGCCGAAGCGATTCGAGAAGTCAACAAAGCAGTCGCCGAAGGCGGTAACGCATACCTCCTACTCAAACAGCTCGAAATGCTTCCTGAATTGGTACCGCACATCGCCAACGCCCTTGCCCAAGCGAAGATCGTCACGATCTCGAGCGACGGCAAGAGCGCCGCAAACAGCACAACCGACCAAATCACCTCCGTTATTCAAACGGTTCTTGCCGCCCAACTCGTTTCGAGCAACGTCAATCTCGGAGGAAACCCTCCGCCACGAAAGAATAAATCGCAACAGCAATAGTAGTATTTGCTGCCTTGAGTTACTTTTCCTCCACTTCTTTGGAGGAAAGGTAACAGAGTTTTGCGGAGGCGTCTGATTCTGCGACACCCTCCGGGCTCGTCCTTGCCCAAATCATTTATATGAGGCGGCTGTAACAGCCGGGGTCGCTCCCCGATGGTATCCAGAATCGAAAATAATGCGAAGCGACCTTGGACCAAGGACAGGATCGTTCTTACCAGGGGTCTCCAATCCATTTTCGCTAAGGCTCAATGTATTTGCGTTGGCTGCTTTGCAGCTCCCCTGGCTAATGTATGTGATCCCTCCGGGATCGGTCTGTCAACCTTTGAATTTTGGCAATGCAAAGCCTAACAGACAATTTGAATTCAAAAGGCACGAAAAGATGTGGAGAGCGACCCCGCTTCACGGCGATTCCATTTTCTCAATTGGTTCGAGCCAGTCGTTCCTCAAACTCCACAATGGGGTAACACTCTAAGGTGTTGAACCCCAACTCTGCTTTACACTCCGTTTCTTCCTACGTTTACGGAACGACCCGTCTTGGTGACGAAAGCCTTCCCCTCGGTGACAGGGTGGCGATCGCCAAACATGCGATCAGCGCGGGGGTCTGGATTCACACCAGCGACCAGTATGGAGATGCGCTCAAAGTCCTCAACACCGCCATAAACGAAAGCCACGCTCCGAAGACTTTCTTCAAAGTCGGATGGGAATCGATCGACCAAATCCGCGAGCAAATGAAATCGCAACTGGCTTCGATCGGACTGCCCAAAATGACGGTCGGTCAGCTTTGTCTTGGCGGAGACCTGGCAACCGCCTTCGCCAGCGGAAACCCTTCTGTACTAGAGCTGAATAAGCTCAAGGACGAAGGTCTAGTAGACTCATTTGTGCTGGAAGTCTTCCCTTGGACCAGTGAGAATCCTCTTCAAGCCCTTTCAAAAGGAACCGCCGGAGACCTTATCGACGCCTTCATCTTCTATCTCAATCCGCTCCAACGTTTTGTGACCAACGACCTGTGGGATCTCATCGTGGAAAAGCAATTTCCAGTGGTGGCGATGCGAACCGTTTGCGGTGGTGATATCCGATCTCTCGTCAGTCGAGATCACTATGTTGGCGAACGGGCCAAAGAAGTATTACCACTGTTTGCTCGATCTGGAAGCGCGTCTTGGACCGAGTTCTGCGTTCGGTTCGTCAAAGGCTTCCCGTTTGTACTTGCAACCGTTGGCTCAACCAGCCGAGCCGCAAACTTGAACGAATTCCTGTCGGTCCGACTCGAAGACGTCGAGCCGCTGGATGCCGAGATCCACGAAGCTATCCTCGCGTTGCAACGCAAATGGTCGGACGATGTCGACCGTCATGCGGCGCCATGGACAATGTAAAGGGTCCTCGGTAGTTAGCAGAAGAGCTTTTTTCTGCTAACTACCAACTGAAAGCTGAAAGCTGTCTCAGCCCTTCATTTTCATGGAATGCTTCGTCATATCCATCTTACATTTCGAACATTTTCCGGCCATGGCGCTCGTTGTGTGGCAATGATCGCAGGTGTAAACCACCGCCATTTTTGTGGTGTCTCCTTTACAGACTGGGCACTTGCCGCCCATTGCCATGTCCTTATTGCAATGATCGCAATAGTACATGACGGTGGCATTCATCTTCTTCATGTCCATCTTGCACATAGCGCACTTGCCGGACTTCATCGCCGCCATATCGCAATGGGCACAGGCGTAGACAGAAGTCGTCTTGGGCATTTTCATTTTGGTCTTGGTTGTTTGGGCAAACACGGAGGTGAATGCGAACAACAAAATGACGATTAGGCTGATTCTCTTAGCAACTAACATTAGGTTCCTTTGGCGTGGCAAGCGCCATTGGGCGGCGTTGCCTCAAGAACCCCATGCACAGCGAGCCGAAATGGTTCCAAATATTTTCTTTAAAGTTTCGCGGTTGTAAATCGCATCCGCAGGAGGCTCTTGATTTGGATCAGGGTGAATCCCACGAGGATCGAGCCCATGACCCACGCTGCCGCCGTTGCGTATCCAAACTTCAAATACATAAACGCGTTCTGCCACACCTCTAGACCAATGGTTCGGGTCGAGTTGAGCGGCCCGCCCATGGTCAAGACAAAAATGTTCTCCATCGCCTTAAACCCAGCGATGAACACACCCAGCAAGTTGATCAAAATTAACGGCTTCAGGCTCGGCAACGTGATGTATCGGATTTTCTGCCGCCAATTCGCGCCGTCCAAATCGGCCGCCTCGTACCGATCCTCCGAAACGTTCTTTAACGCCGCAAGGTACAAGATCGAACCCGGACCCGCGCCAGCCCAAATACCCGGGAGCACCACTGCGAACATCGCCAAAGCCGGATCGCCCAGCCAGTCGTTGGCGAGCGGCCACGCCGCGTGACCGACCATCTTAAAAACGGGATTAACGATGTGCTCAATTAAAGGGGACGTAAGGGAATTCAGGAGGCCCGACGGGCTCTTATCGTAAAACTGACGCCACACAAACGCAATGACGATGGATGAGGTCATCGCCGGTAAGTAGAAGATCGTTCGAAACAGAACCTTGAATCGCGGAATCTCGTTCAATGCCAGCGCAAGGAAGATCGGCATAAAGAATCCAACGAGAAGGGTGAGAACAACGTAAACAACGCTATTCCACATGCTCTTGTAAAACAGCGGCTGAGTAAAAACACCGATGAAATTATCGAGCCCAACCCACCGTGCGCCCCGCTGAATTCCGTAATCCTGGAACGCGATAACAAGGCCACGGAAAAGAGGGAAGTAGCTCCAAAGTCCGATGGACAAAATTGCCGGCCCGAGGCAAATGATGAGGAAGCGGCGCATACGATTGCGATCGGTTCCGGCCGGCAATCGCTCGATAAAATGAACCGGGTTCGCTTTTGCTTTTCGAACGAAATAGATAATTAAGAGGCTTGTAGCTATACATATCGACAACAAAATTCCCGTCGCCCACCCCCTCTGTTTGGCGAGAAGTTCGGGAGCCGTGTACCCAAGAAGCTTCTCATTCATCTCACTTTCGGCGGCTTTCAAGATGCTCATAGCCGGTTCTTTGGGATTGAGTCGAGCGCGGTCGAGCGCGTTGTCGAGCACGGAGTACACCTGCTGGCAGTTCTTTCCGTACGGCTCGGGGTGGCCGGTTTTGAACAGCTCGTCGTTCGCCGCGGCGTACGCCGGGTCGGTCTGGGCCAGAAGATCGGTGTAGCCAAATTTCTTCAGCCACGATGGATTGACCAGGCTCCCCATCCCCAACTCAATGCACTTGTCGGTATTGATTTTAGCGGCGTCATCGCCTGCGAAGAACTTAATGAACTCCCAACACGCGTGTAGCTTCGCGGGGTCTTTTACACGAGAACTAATCGCCCACATTCCCGCATTGACTTCATTCGAGAACCCAGCCGGACCAGCCGGGACCCGCGCAATACCAATAACGCTTGGGGGCAAATCGCTCTGCTGGAGCAACACGTCGTTGGTGTAGTTGAGCCACATCGCGACCTTGCCTCGCCGAATATCGTCGTTCAAGTCCTTCGAAATCGTCCCAATCGGCGATGTACCACCAATCAAGCGTCGAAAGAATTCCAATGCCTTTCCCGCCTCGGGGGTATTGATTGCCGCGCGCCAACGACCGGTAGAGTCTTGCTGAACCGACTCGCCACCCGCCGCATACAAAAAGTTTGACCATTGGTACCCCGGCGGAGACGAGATCGCAAATCCGTACCGTCCCGACTCTGTATCGGTTAGCTTCTTGGCGTCACTGGCAAGTTCGTCCCAGTTCTCCGGAGGACGCTCGATTCCCGCATCCTTAAAGTAGTCTCGCCGGTAGTACAGAGCGGTCGCGACTTGGAAAAAGGGAACCGCATACACCTTGCCGTCGTAGCTGGTGAGAACCTGCTTGACCATCGGGTTGCACCGCTCCATAATCTGTGGATCGTGGGCGATGAGGTCGTCAAGCGGGCGGCAAAATCCCTGCTCCAAAAAGGTGTAGTACTGGCGAAAGTTGACGTAAAAGATGTCCGGCGAAGAGTCTCCTGCCATCGACATGAGGAACATCGAGTCGTCGAGGTTACTGCCGCTAAAACTGAGCCCTCCCGCATTGACCACGCGCACGCCGGGGTTGCGATGGTGGAACTCCTCGAAGACTTTGCGTCGGACTTGGGCGGTGATCGAGGTGGATTCTTTGGGCGGGATCCCGTAACCGCCACCCGGCAACATTCGGATGGTCGTCTCGCTTTGTGCGAAGATTTGGGACGCAGCGAGGAAAGCAAAAAGTGTTAAGATTCGCTTCATCCGTCCCATACGATCAATTCTGACTGATTCATCGAGGGATAAGGAGCAGGGATCGCGGAACAGGGAAGAATGCCTCCTCCTTTTGTGGACAACATGCGTGAAGAGGATATCCTCCTTCGCTCTGGTCGCTCTGCGTCTCTCCTTAGCTGCGGCTGACTAGAGGAGGTTGGAAACAGTTATGAATGTCCACGTTAGTGCCCCACCGCTCGTTGCCGCTCAACGTACATTTTCAGCGTTGATCTGAAATCCAGTGACCAAGCCTCTCTCGTAGAGACGAGAGAAGCTTGGCTTGATTATTTCACCTTCAATGAACGTCGACGTACGAAAGTACCGACGAGCCCAATGGCTAATACGCTGAGACCAGTTGGCTCGGGAACAGTCCCGGCATAGGGGTTCCCCGCCAAGCTTGCAATGCTTGCATCACTCAAAACTGAGTCGGTGAGTCGAATCATGCCTACTGAGACATTTGAATATTCATTGAAGCTGGTTGCCGAATCGTCAAGAAAGAAATCAAAGACATTTCCGTTCATGACTGTGGTGTTAGAAGTGAATTCAAGGTTGCCGTTAACGTAACCTTTGACATCGCCGGTGCTCGCAACCGAGAGGGCTAAATAGTTGTAAGTCCCGGGATTGACGACTGTGGTTCCACTCGCAACGGGATACGCGTTGAGATGGTTACTTGGATCAATATAATAACCGCTGTCAAGGGTACGCCCAGATACGTCTGCGAGCTTTTTGTAAGCACCTCCGACGGAGAGTGAAACGACCATTTCAAGCGTGTAATTGTTCGTGGCCACCAGGGTCGAGGCATTTAGACTCAGGCCAGCGTTGTTACCACTACCCGCCATTCCGACCGTGTTGTAGGTTGTTCGGGTCGCACCATACAGTAATGCAGTGCTGTAGAAGTTTTGCGACTGAGGATTAGTCGCCGTCATGGCATTAACGCCCCCTTGCTGGGCATTAAGGTTCCCGTTGAAAATGAATGTCCCTTGATTTGCAAATGCATTCAAGGCCATAGCCAAAGTGCCAACCACCAAAAGCGGTCGGACAAAAAAAGTTTTCATAGTTTCTCCACAAAATCACCGGCCGCCAAAAATGGCACCGAGTGAGTCATTATAACTCGCATCGCCCACATTCTTAACGGAAATCATGTTGCTTTTTGGGATCGAGTGGCTGCTGTTCTGATAGGTTCTTGAAGGGTTACAAGTAGGTGGGTCATTGTGACGACCAAATTAACTTAACTGGTATTCGGACATTTTTTAACCTCGACAGCCCGGCGTTTGAGTTCAAGAAGCCGTCCCAATTCGTTGCCCTGCAGGTAGGCCATTCAACATTTCAAGACAATGACCCACGGCCAGCCAACGAGATTAACGGTCGAAATAAACATGCATATTGACTAGATTTCCGTCGACTACGGCGCTGGCCGTTGCAAACAGACCACCGGCTCCCGTCCAGATTTCCACATCGGCAACCGCGTCAACGTCAGGTGGAAGGGTTGGATCCACCAAGAACGAGGCCGTCAATCGATTTGAGGCATTTCCCGATTGCTCCTGGCCCCCAAGGGCGACGGACACTAGACGAACCAGACTTTGACGGTCCGAGCCTAAGATTCTGCTGCCTGACATAGCGTGGAGGTTCAAGATGGCCTCAGTGGAGGCGTATCCCGAGAACGCTGCTGTACGGAGGAAATACGATGAGTTGAATTCGGCGACCAATCGCACTTGGCGGGTACCCGCGGGGATCGTAATGGCTTGCCGGAATGATCCAATTGTGTTCCCGCTTTGAGCATCCACAGCACTACTCCCAAGGTAGAATTCCCCCGTATTTGGACGAACATATCGGTAACGGGCAGTTTCCGTGTTCAGGCTCGCTCCCGTGAAAGGAGGACCGAACAGAATGTCGTGCTGTTCATCTGACTGGATCTTGGTGACTTTGTCGTGCTTCGTTTGGTCGGGAACCAGCTCAAAATATTTGTCATGGGCTTGCTTAATCGAGGTCAAGTCTATAATCCCCGAAATTTTGCTATAGGACATGGCCGAAAGAACATTGGGGAGCCACGAAGGGTCGCCTTTACTGCTAGTTTGACCCTGGCTCGCTGCCTCTTTGGCATTTGCCGCCAACTTTTTGACGTCAAACCCAGCCTTTTCACTCGCAATTTGGAGTCCAGGATAAAACTCCTTGCTGGCGTCTTTGAGCTTGGCAAGATTTGTATCCCAAGCCGCCTTTCGCACTTTAAGCTCTGGTGCAATTGCTTCGTAGTATTTGTTAAGCTTGGCCGATGTTTGGCCCTGGCTCTTGCCTTGGACTGAATTAGATGTTAAGAGGACTGAAATTGCAAGAATTGCGACAGACATAATTACCTCAACCGCCGATCAAGACCCAAAGTTTGGCACTTAATCGACTCTGTCAGTTCGTGAGAGGACACATCCTGGCAGGTATCGCGAGGTTACCTTAGAACATAGGAC
>JAYVXG010000087.1:0-8373 GCA_043785475.1 Armatimonadota bacterium | reverse complement strand
AATCAATGCTTTCCGCGACCTTTCGAATGGCTCCATTTGGATCGCCCCTCATCGTGAAAACGACGCCAATGTTGTTCAATATGTGGGCTTGTTTTGTGAGGTCACCTAAACTACGAAAACCTTCCAGTGCCCGATTGAAATCGGCTTCAGCACCCGGCAGGTCACCGCTCTGTGCTCTAACCATGGCCAGGTTGGCCAAGGCTCCCGAACTGGTTTTCAGGTCTCCCGAAACTACGGCTAATTCATTAGCCAATTCAAGATGAATTTTCGCATTTGCATAGTCTCCTTGGACCCAATAGAGAACGCCAAGCGCACTTTCGGCTTGAGCATGAAGGGCGGGATCGCTTGGAGAGAATCCAGAAAGCGAACCAGCCAGCCACGCTTGACCTTCCCGTACATGCCCTCGCATAAACCAAAAGCCGTGCAGGGCCACTGCCGCCTTTAGCCGCTGTTCTCGGTTTGTCGACCAAGTGAGCGCAGATCGCACATTCATGAGTTCAAGATCGAGACGATCCAGCCATTCGGCTTGGTTGGCACCATCAAGGTGAGGTCTTGCTTCTTGGGCGAGGTCAACGATCCAATGAAGGTGTCGATCTCTCGCTTCTTCAAGTTCACTCTCGTCAACCAGGCGGTCCATCATGAATTCTTTCACAAGCTCGAGCAATGAGTACCTTTGAGTATTCGGATCGAACTTAACTAGGGACGAATAGACGAGTTTCTGAAGGGAAGCTGTGACATTTTTTCGCGCGATGGACTCTATGGCTTCTCGGTTCGCACCGCCAGAAAAAACGCTTAGTCTTCGACACAACCACTGTTCATCTTTCGAGAGCAAACGATATGACCACTCGATTGTTGTGTCAGTGGTTCGGCGATGGGGAAGTGCCATTGGGTCTTCGGTTTGAAGTTTTAAGGCGCGTTCGGCAATGAGTCGATCAACATCTGCCACCGAGTAAGTAGCCAACTGGGCGGCGGCTAGCTCCAGGGCCAGGGGAATTCCATCCATCCGATGGCAGAGCGAATAGAGGGCCTTGGCATTGTCTTGGTTAATGGCAAACATCGGCATGACTTCAAGGGCACGATCCTCAAATAGGTTTACTGCCTCGCTGTTTGCCAATTCGTCGAGAGTGTCGTTGAGTGGGAGGGACAGGCTCTCAAGCGAAAATCTGACTTCACCGGGGATTTGTAATGGCGAGCGACTAGTAGCGAGGATTGTGACATCTGGACACTGGGAGAGAATAACGGAAGCTAGTCGGGCTGACTCAATTATCAAGTGTTCGCAATTGTCCAAGATCAGGAGCAAGTTTCTTTCTCGAAGTAGTTCGAGCAACGATTCGTCGGTCGAGTCGGCAGGCTTTGGGTGGCCAACCGCTCGAGCTATTTCGCCGCGAACCAGACCTGATTGATCGAGAGGTGCAAGGCTTGCCAGCCAAACTCCATGTCGAAAGTTTCCACGAGCTTTATTAGCAACTTCAAGTGCGGCCCTTGTCTTGCCAGCACCGCCGGGCCCAATGATTGAAACGAGACGCTTTAACTGGATGAGCTGGCGAATCTGGTTGAGCTCGTGCCCCCGGCCAATGAATTGATTCCAGGCGAGCGGGAGGTTTGATTCGCCAAGCTTTTCTCCAGGCAAAGGTGGAAAGTTGACTTCGAGGTCTTCGTGGAGCAGTTGGCAAATTCCCGCTGGTGCCGAAATTCCTTTGAGCAACCGCATTCCCAAAAATGTGGTTGATTCTTCGGTAAGTGTTTGGGCGGCTTCTTCGGATATTAGAATTTGACCTGGGTAGGCCAGATTGAGGATACGAGCAACGTAGTTGACTCCTGGTCCTAAGTGATCGCCGTCTGCTTCTTCGACGCTGGTGCCTTGGTGGATCGCCCATCGGACTCGAATCATAGCATCTGGGGGCCAGTTTTGGGCTTTGATTGCTAGTTGTCCCGTGCGTGCTGCCGCCGCAGCGTGGGCGGGAGATTGAAAAGCGGAGCATGTTGCATCTCCAATTCTCTTAAACAGCTTGCCGCCATGGGCCAGCAATGCATCGTCAATGATCTGGTTGTGGGTTTCGAGGCTTACTCGCATGCTGTTGGGGGCCGTTTCCCAAAGCTCGGTGCTGCGCTCGATATCCGTGAACATAAATGTTCGAGTTTGCTGTTCACCCACGTTCGGATTATAGTCTTTTAGGGCGGCAGAAATGAAATCGAAATAGTAGACTGCAACTCCAAGTGGAAGTGACTGGATGACCAATGTTTCAATTTTCCTTTGCCTGTCGGCATGCCTCATGATGGCTACCGTGGGATCAGCTCAGACTAAGAAGTCGCCTCTGATGCTTTGGTACAAGCAACCCGCGGCGAATTGGAACGAGGCGTTGCCGATTGGGAACGGTCGGATTGGGGCGATGGTTTTTGGTGGGGTCGGCGATGAGCGGATTCAGCTGAACGACGACACTCTGTGGGCGGGCGGTCCGAAGGAACGGGTGAATCCTAAGGCTTTGGCGGCGCTACCGGAAGTTCGGAGATTGATCTTCGAGGGGAAAAACAAGGAAGCCACGAAGCTGGCGGATTCGGCATTGATGGGGGTTCCGCACAATGTGGAGTCGTACCAGACGCTGGGGGATCTGCGGATAAGAGGCGTGGACAGGGGTAAAGATTCCTACCTTGGGAACTTCGTTCCTCCCTCTTCCCAAGCTCGTGCCTCGCGGGAAGGTCCTCTCCTAAAAGGAGAGGAATTGGGCAAGGGTGAGGGCAAAGTTACGGAGTACCAGCGCTCGTTAGATTTGGATCAAGCGGTGGCTCGCACCAGTTACGTTCAAGACGGAGTGAAGTTTGAGCGTACGGTGTTTGCTTCGGCGGCGGATGACGTTATTGTCGTTCACTTAACGAGCAGCCAGAAAGGGGCAATCAATGCGCAGATTTCCTTGGATCGCCCCGAGCACTTCGTTACCGACACGCTTTCTGATTCATCGTTGACAACGACGGGGCAAGCCGGTGGAAACGGAGTCTATTTTAATGCATTCTTGTCAGTGCGGCACACGGGCGGTGAAGTGAAGGCCGCCAACAAAAATATAGAAGTATCGAATGCCAGCGAAGTCACGATTTACCTGACTTCAAAGACCGACTACAATCGTCTCGTCCCGGGCAAACATCTGTCCGCAGATCATCTTAGTGCCGCTTTACTGACTTGTGCGGCCGCAGAGGGTAAAGGATACAAATCGATACTAGCCCGTCACATTAAGGAACATCAGCGACTCTTTCGACGGGTCGATCTACAATTGCCTTCGTCGGCCAATGAGAGTTTGCCGACCGACGAGCGACTAAAGCGCGTAGCAGCCGGGGATACCGACCCAGGTTTAGAAGATCTTTATTTCCAATTTGGTCGGTACTTGTTGATCTCGTGCTCGAGACCCGGGGACATGCCTGCGAACCTGCAGGGGCTGTGGTGCCAGGATATCAACGCGCCTTGGAATGCGGACTACCACACGAACATCAATCTGCAAATGAATTACTGGGCGGCAGAGGTTGCCAACCTCAGCGAGTGCCATCTGCCGCTGTTCGATCTCATGGAAAGCCTTGTTCCATCTGGAAAAGAAACCGCCCAACGAATGTACGGGGCTCGGGGATGGACGGTGCATCACCTCACGGATGTGTGGGGATTCACGGTTCCGGCGGATGGGGTTTGGGGGGTCTGGCCGGTCGGAGCGGCATGGCTGGCTCAGCACGCTTGGGAGCACTATGAGTTCACCGAAGACAAGAAATTTTTGCACGATCGAGGGTATCCATTGATGAAGGGAGCGGCGAGGTTCTTGTTGGATTTCTTGGTCAAAGCTCCAGCTGGCTCGCCGGTGGCGGGGAAATTGGTCACTAATCCGTCGCATTCGCCGGAGAACTCGTTCCGAAAGCCGGACGGGACGACGTCGCAGTTCACTTATGGCGCGACAATGGACCTAGAGATTGCCCACGATCTATTTACGAACTGCATTAAGGCGATCGGCACGCAGTCGGAGATTAACAAAGACTTTGATGAAGACTTTCGGCGTGAATTGGTTCAGGCGTTAAAGGATTTGGCTCCTTTGCAGATTAGTTTGAAGACGGGTCGCTTGCAGGAATGGATCGAGGATTACGATGAGCCGGAGCCGGGGCATCGGCACGTATCTCATATGTTTGCGGTTTATCCGGGCAACGAGATATCGATGCGACGCACTCCAGAGTTAGCGGCGGCGGCGCGCAAGTCCCTCGAGTACCGACTCGCTCATGGCGGCGGGCATACCGGTTGGAGCCGAGCTTGGATTATCAACCTTTGGGCGCGATTTTTAGAGCCAGAAATTGCTCATGATAACCTGGTCGCGCTTCTGGCAAAGTCGACCCAACCAAATATGTTTGATAGTCATCCACCGTTTCAGATCGATGGCAATTTTGGCGGCTGCGCGGGAATCGCCGAAATGCTGATTCAGAGTCAAGAATGGGATATTGTGCATTTGTTGCCGGCACTACCCAAGGCTTGGGCGGCAAACGGGTCGGTTAGAGGATTGCGGGCGCGACGGAATAGGAAGGTTGACATCGACTGGAAAGATGGAAAGGTGACTCGCTTTCGGATCACCGAACCAGAGACCTGCGGAATCAAGGTCGAGGTCAATGGCGACATGTTTGTGGCTCAGACGAACCGTTGGAATAAGGCATAAAAAAGAGCCTGGCCGATTGGCCAGGCTCCTTTTTGAGCACCGAAATTCTAGTTCGTAACAACCAGTCCGACCGAACCTGGCAACTCGGTGTCGGTATCGAATCTCGTCAATCGACCGTCCCAATCGATGTGGAAGGTGATGATACCGTGAAGACCGGCACCGAGTAGGTAAAGGGATCGTCCGTTAGGATTGACCGTAACGTCGACAGGAACTGCACCGACGATTGGAGTTGAATTTCCGACAAGCGTAATTTGGCCGTGATGGCTAATGTCGAAAGTCGACACCGTGCCTGATCCGGTGTTCGCGGCGAAGACGAAGTGATTGTCTGGCGATGTAGCGGCCCAACAAGCAGCGGTTTGGGTGGTTGCCACCGATGGACTGATCACCGTGAGGTTGTCGTCATTGGCTCGGCCGTATGAAGATACTGCCGAAGCTCCGCCAGCGCCTCCAAAGGCCTCGGTCACGAAAAGATAGCCGTTGTTGCTGAATGCAAAGCCAAATGGCGTTTGACCGGCTGAGTTGAAAGAATTCGATCCTTCGAGAATGCCTTGTCGATTGACATTGAAAATATCGATTTTGTTCGTGCCCTTTTCGGTTACTACGAGGTTTCGTCCGTTTGGCGAGAAAGAAATTTGAGCCGGATTAACGAACGTATTTGTCAATGCTGAGGCGCTGCCGGCGATAGGAGTTGCCTGGTGATCTTCCAACCGAAAGCCTTGAATTCCGCTAGCGTGGGTTGCATCGCCTTGGTTCAAAACGAATACCAAGTTGTTGCGAAGGGTTACGCTGACTGGTCGGAAACCCATCGAGGAGAAACGAGTTATGAATTTGACATCGTTATGGTGGGCAGATAAAAGGGAAACTGTGTTGTCACCTGCGTTAACCGCGGCAATGAGTTCGGATTCGGAATCGAAAGCAACCGCGCCCTGGCTTCCAAGACCGCCTCCGGTGCCAATTCCGCCGGTCGGTACGGTGCCTTTAGCGGTGAGCGAGCCGTCTTTATTGACGGAGAAGATTTGGAGGCTATTGCCTGATGTTTGGTTGCTGAGGCTGATCACTTGATGATCGGCGATAGCAGAAGCAGGGATCATCGATGCGGCAATTCCGGCGACGATAAGTGTTTGCAAGCCTTTGCGAGGTATTTGAATAATCATGTTCATTTCAGAGCCAGCTTCCACATTTGGAGGCATTGGCTTTCTCCATGCTCACAATGCATGGCCATCAGATTGGTTCCAAATTTATTGCGAAGGAAAGCAAAAAAAGAGCCGGGTTAAACCTGGCTCTTTCCGAATTAGCTAATTCTGAAGGTGACTAACCGCCCATCTTGGACATATCCATTGGTTTGCCGTCCATCATCATCGTGGATTTGCCCCATGACATCTTCGACATTTTCCACATCTTGCCAACTTTGACGTATGTGTTTGTCGACATGCCGCTGAAGCTGACTTTGTGCAACTTTTTATCTGGGCCGCCGGTCATCGTTCCGGTCATGACATGGCTCTCGGTCGAAGTCCCCATATTGCCCTTTTCTTTGAGCGTTACAAGCTTTGCGACGGCCGAGGTGCATTTCATTGCTGACATGCTGGCTTTCATTTGCGCCATCATTTGGTCGTAGGTCATGGTCTTGCCACCTTCTTCGTACTTGAAGTCTTTGGTCATACCCGGTTTGAACATTGCGTCCAAAGCTTTCATATCTCCCTTGACCATAGCCTTGCCTATCTTAAGGTTCATCGCGTTGATGTCGCTTCGAAGGTCTGCGTTAGAGACTGCAACGAGGCTAAGCGCTGCAAATGTTACTGTTAGGAGTTTCATGCATTACTATTTTACCAAATAATGCTACTGGGGTCAAATGCCTAAGAACCAAAGGCATTTTGACTTGTTGGCCAAATAGTGCAAAGGTGGAGGGTAACCCTCGGACTCAGAAAGTCTGGCAACGGCAATGAAAGTGTCGGGCCGATCAACGGGAAAGGGTGGGTACAACCTTCAGGGATTTGACCCTGAAGGCTTCTTGATTTAGTCTTCTTTTTTGTTGTCGTGGTGAAGCATGTGCTTCACTGCATCGCCTAGCTTATGTGCGCCTTCGACTACAGCATCCTTAACGCCAAAAGCAACCGCTTCCAAGGTACCAACGGTGTGCTGAGCCTTTCCTTCGGCTTGGTCAACTTCGCCTTCAGCTTGTAGCTTCGGATTGTCGGTGGCGTCACCAGCTGCTTCCTTGACTTTGCCCTTGACTTCTTCGAGTTTGCCCTCGATCTTGTCGGCGGTGCCGTGGCCAGCGAGGTCGTCGATAGCTTCTTTAGTTTTGTTCTCAGTTGACATGGTAGTTTCTCCTACCCATCCCTACGCCAAATTTTTGATTGTCCTTGCGAGTCCTCGGTCTCAGGTACGGAGTCGATTACTTTTCCGAGCGTTTGAGGATGGCGATTAGGTGCTCTTGCCATATCTTTGCGATGGTGTGAGTTCCGTGTCCTCTGGTTTCGCTGGTCACTGGAAGCATGACGAATTGTCCACTCTTCACCCGTTTGATCTCGCGCTCGACCACGCCGAGCTCTGGCGGGTTGATCATGTCGTCGGCCGAATTGACAATCGTGAGCGGGGCCAGGATTTTTTCGAGGTTTGGCTCGGGATTGTAGTCAGCCGAGGCTTCGAACTGATAAAGGAAATCGTTAGCATCCATGGTTGCCAGTCGACCCTTTAACGTTCGTTCGTAAAGATCGTCGGCGGCTTTACCGGTCGGAGCATCTTTTAGCATTTGCAACGGGGCACTTCCCATTAGGATTAGCGAATTGACCGCGGTTGTCAGCCCGTTTGGCTGGGTCTTATATTCGCCGCTCATCCAACTCGGGTCTTTGCGAATGGCGTCGATCGCCATTTTCCGAACCATTCGGTTGCGTCCCGCAATCTCGATGGGTGCACAGGCCAGGGGCATGAGCGCGTCCATCTCGGTTGGGTACATCTCGCCCCACATCCAGGTCTGCATTCCTCCCATCGAGGTGCCCATTACGAGGCGAAGATGGTCGACTTTGAGCCGTTCAAACAAAAGATGGTGCTGCGCGCGAACGATGTCGTTGTATCGATAATTTGGAAACCTGGCATGTAAGGCGTCGCTGGGTTTACTTGAGTGACCATGCCCGATCGCGTCGGGCAAGATGATGAAGTACTTCGTCGCATCGAGCGGCTGACCGGGGCCGAAGAGCACATTTGCAAAGATAGGGGTGAGGAATTGATGACCCGATCCGCCGGTGCCGTGCATGATCAAGACGGCGTTATCCACCTTTCCGGTCTTCGGGTTATTGCGGGGTTCGCCAATGGTGGTGCAGTGCAAATTCATCCCCGAGTACTCGATGCCGTTTGCAAACGTGAACTTTGGCACCACAAAGTCATGTTCGACGGGAGTTGTGTAAGCAAGTGCGAAGGCGGACATAATGAACAGACTGATCATATCTCTATTCTAGCGAAAGTTCGAAATTATGCTTCCTCTGTAATTCAATTATGTGTGCCCTGAAAACGGTGCATTTTCGCCGTGGTGGGCCAGAAGCTGGTCTAGAGTTTGAATCTGACCGGGGAGGCGTTCTCCAAACGAATGGCTTTGCCAATTAGGGCTTTCAAAAACTGACCACCATGACCAGAATGGCCGACTATTAGCACCCGTTTTCCTGCGTATCTCCTTCGAAATTCAGCGACCGAGAGGTTTACTTGCGCC
>JAYVXG010000086.1:0-8382 GCA_043785475.1 Armatimonadota bacterium | reverse complement strand
GCTAGGCGAAATGTGACAAATTGATTGACATCACAACCGTCAAAATGTGGAAGATACCGTGAATACCATCCTCTATTTTCGCTCATAGTTAAGTTGATTCTACTATTAAGTGTAAATCCGGGCGGGACGCCCGGGCTCCCAGTCCACGCCTAATTTTCAGTTTCCGTTAGAGTTTGGGACTCCTGCGCTCCGACATGTCACAATTACTCCCACCATGTCCAACTCACTTTTCGTAATCGCTCCCTATAAAGCCCTCGGAATGTGGGTGTTCGACGACGAGCGCGTGGGGCTGGTTCAAGAACCATTCGTGGCTGGCGCGGATACGATCATTGATGAGTGGACCAAGGATCTCCCGAATGCGGAGAAAGGGTTCCGGCTCATCTTTTCGCCCGGACTTTTCCCTGGTTACACCCTCCATATGGAGTGGCGACGGGAAGAGATGAGTGGCAACACCTACTTTTGCGAAAGTCTGAACATGGAAGGCTGGCTCTGCCCGGCGCTTTTCAAGTACTTCGAGGAGGCTCCAAAGAACCTTTACGCAAAAGCGGAAGGCTTGTAGTCCAAACAATTTATGGAGGGCAAGATGCCCACCCTCCATAGCTAAAACTGCTTCGCGTTCGCTTCGAACATCTCGTGCAGTTTCGTCGCCTGCGCGTCGTAGGCGTCTTTTTCGGCCCACGTGTTCCGAGGATTAAGGACTTCAGGTGGGACGTTTGGACATGACGTCGGAATCGAAAGTCCAAATATCGGATCGGTCTCAAACGCAATTTCGTCTAGCTGACCATCGAAGGCGGCGTGGATCATTGCCCTCGTGTAGCCCAGCTTCATTCGGCTACCGACTCCGTACGGGCCACCAGTCCAACCGGTGTTGATGAGCCAAACGCGAGAACCGTGGGCAGTAATTTTCTCGCCCAATAATTTCGCATAGACTTTCGGACGAAGGGGCAAAAACGGTTGGCCAAAGCACGCTGAAAAAACGCTTTTGGGTTCGGTGATGCCCTTCTCGGTTCCACCAACTTTCGCTGTGTATCCATTGAGGAAGAAGTACATCGCCTGCTCGTTGGTCAGGTGTGAAATAGGAGGCAGGACTCCCATTGCGTCGCACGTTAGGAAGACGATATTTTTAGGGTGGCCCCCGACCGACGGCACCATGATGTTGGGAATATGGTCGATTGGGTACGCCGCTCGAGTGTTCTCCGTGATCGATTGGTCGTTATAGTCGGGGTGACCGTTGGCGTCGAGAACGACGTTTTCGAGGATTGCTCCGGAGCAAATTGCACGGTAGATTTCGGGTTCTTTTTCCTCGTTGAGGCCGATGCATTTTGCATAACATCCGCCTTCGACATTGAAGACTCCGTCGCTGGTCCAGCCGTGTTCATCGTCGCCAATCAGCATTCGATCCGGATCGGCTGAAAGGGTGGTTTTTCCTGTGCCGCTGAGGCCAAAGAATAATGCCGTGTCGCCTGCAGGACCCACGTTTGCCGAGCAGTGCATGCTCAAGACGCCATCCAGCGGCAAAAGGTAGTTCATGATCGTGAACACTGACTTCTTCATCTCTCCGGCGTACTGAGTGCCACCAATAAGGACGGTGTTGGTGACCATATTGAGGGCAATGACAGCGTCGCCTTTGGTGCCGTCGGTCGCGGGGTCGAACGAGAGTTTTCCGAAGTCGATGACCTGCCAGTCGGGCTCAAAGCTTTCAAGTTCTAAAGCCGTTGGTCGAATGAGAAGTTGCTTGATGAAAAGCGCGTGGTAAGGCCGTTCGACGATGAATCGGGTTTTGATTCGATGGACGGGGTCGGCACCGCCGTAGGTGTCAATAATGTAGAGATCTTTGCCTGAAACATAGGCTTCCATCTTGGCGAAAATGAAGTCGAATTGGTCGGCTTCCATCCGGTTGTTGTTTTCCCACCAGATGTTGCCTTCGCAGGCGGCGTCGACAATCGTGAACTTGTCTTTTGGCGTTCGACCGGTGTATTCGCCACTAAAAGCAACAACTGCACCGGAATCGGTCTGTTTGCAGTTGTCCCTTTCTAAACAATGTTGGATAAGGGTCTCAACGTCGAGATTCCTGTAAATCTTAGCGGCGCTGCTGAGATCAAAATGATGTTTACCCATAGGAGTTCTGGCCGTAAGCGTACCCGGCGAGGCTGGTCGCCCGGTAGGGGTGACAAGGATATCCGCAACGCGAAATGGACTAGACTGAGACACTATGGAACGCAGAAAGATGGATGTGAGTGAGATTGAATCGAACTTGGCTAAGATGGATGGATGGGCAATGGATCACGGGCAGATCGTTAAAAACTACACGTTTGACACTTACAAAGGCGGATTAGTATTCGCGGTCGCGGTCGGGCATTTTGCCGACCGGATGGATCATCATCCCGATATCTTCATCGGCTACCAAAAGGTCAAGATTGGTCTGAATACGCACGATTTGGGTGGAATTTCGACCTATGATTTCGCACTAGCGCAACAGATCGAATCACTGGCCTGAACTGTTGCCGACTTCTTCGACTTGCATCTTGTATTCGACCCGAATCTCGTAGGCGCGGGGCCATGGAAGACTGATTTTGAGTTCGGTTAGGTCGATAATTTGGTACTCCTTGTCTCCAGCAGTGAAGCGGCGGAGTTGGAATTGGTTTTGGAATATCTGGGCGATATGCCTTCGGAGATCGGCCTCGGCAAACTTATTAACCGCCTCAAAATTTGAGCCATATATTTCGTCACGTTGACTTTGGAGCGAATCAATCATCGCGTAGGTCGCCGGTCGGGTAAACCGATGGTAGGCCCAGTCATTGATCATGCGGTGCAAAAGAAACTCGCGCTGGGCGAGCTCCCGCTTGATTGGATCCGCATCATATTTTCGAGCGCAGAGGTAAACATTTGCCGCCGGGATTGACGTGCCCATCGTGTTTCCGGCAGTATTCCAACCGGCGAATGCCAAGAGTTTGTATGCTTTTCCAGTGCGAATAAGGAAATTGAAAAGGGCTTCATCCGAAGAACCGTTTGCCCCAAAATTGATGTCGGCAACTGCAACTGGGAAGCCCTGATCGATCTCGCTTCTCATTTGCTCTAAGAATGCATCAAAGTGCTGTTCTCGGCGTTTTGGAGTGTTCACATAGAGAGAATAGTCGTAAGGATCGCCTTCATTTGCCATCTCAGCGCCGGATGCGTAGAGTTGATCCATAAGGCTATCTTTGACGGTTTTGGACTCGTAGAGGGCGAATTGGTTTTTCCCGTCTTCGTCGCTGTATACAATTCGGACCTTTGGCTTCCAATTATGTTGAGCCAGAATTGCCCTCGAAAGGAGCAGATTTGAGTGCTGATCAATTCCCTCGCAAAAATAGACTTTGTCTTGAACTCTATATTGATTGGCCAACAGTTTAAGCTTCGCGTTTTCCTGAATTTGGGGGCCGTCGGGTTTGGCGTCATCTTGACCCATGATTAGGAAACTGATCTCGTTACCGATCGTCAATCTCAGCAACGCTGACTGAACCTCGACATTTCGTCGCCTCGTTCGTTCATATTTTAGGATTTCGAGGGCAGGAACAAGCTTTCGAACGCGGCCCAGTTTTGGCGGTAGCGAAACATCGTGAGTTCGCTCAAACCGGTCCTTCATCTCCTCGTACTTCGCGAGATTTACCCGATATCCGGCCGCGGCCTTCGTCGCCGTCGGTGTCAACCGCATGGTTGACATAAAGACATAGAGCTTGATGTCCGGTGATGTCTTGCGCTTGAAGTCGATCAATCGTTTCAGGCGATTAATTCCTACGCTTGCATCAACATCGTTTACCCTCGAGGCGATGAGGCCGCCATATGCCAGCATGTCTCCACTCGCGACGATGGCGCTGACATCTTCAAGGTTTTGGGATTCGAGCCATTGATATATCTTCTCGACATCACCAGGAACGGTAAATTTCCCCAGAATATCAATGGGCGGGATGTCAACCGGAGTATTGTTCATTGCTCCAATCATTTGGGCAAATTGACCAGCTGCAGGTCGACTATCCAGGGGAATGAGGAGAATCCGAGTTCTCTTGGTTTGCTCTTGACCGTTAATACCGAAAACGGTGGACAAGAGGCAAAAGATGACGGATAGGATTGCCTTTTGCACTGCTATATCTCAAAAAATTCTGGGTCAAGTCCGGTCAGGCTAATCGAGCCGCACGGTTGCGAACATATTCAGCGCTACGCTCTACCCACTTCAAAAACTCTTCACCATTATCGAGAATGTTTATTGGCAATTTTACGTACTCACGGAGCGGGTCTGCGCCAGCTTCCGGTCGCATTTCGGTGGCTCCAGGGTACGCAATAGCCTCGTCGTAGTGCTCTTGGCACAACTTGAGCGCGACGTCATTATCTACTAAAAAAGCGAACATGCGTTCGCCCGTATAGACGCCCATTCCTCCGAACATTCTTCGAGCGCGCACCTCATAGGCATCTCCTGCCTGCATGATCTGCTCGTAACGAAGCGGTCTGTACACCATCGTTTCAGTTTCCGAAATCAGAAGACTCACTGGGACAGCAATGCCCCTCAGCCCTCCGGTTATTGTACCTGTACGGACGTTCAATCGAATACCAGGTTTTGGTTTTGAGTTCACCGATATATCAATTGAAAGCAATACCACGCGAAATTCGCCCCGATTATTTCATGGGAAAGTCGATTTTGGGGCGGTAACCTAACCTCAGCCAATGTCCATCAAGCGCCTGATCATCATCGACGGATACTCCCTCCTCTTTCGGGCGTTTTATGCCGGTCGATACCTTGCCACGGCAGATGGGAGACCCACGAATGCCCTCCATGGATTTACGTCGATGATGTTTTCGCTGCTGGAGAAGCAGCGACCAGACGCAATCGTGGTTGCTCTCGACCACCCCGCAAAGACGTTTCGCCACACCGAATTTGCCGCTTACAAAGGCACGCGAAAGGAAATTGCACCAGAACTGATTTCGCAACTCGACGAGTCGAGAAATCTGATCAGCGCTCTTGGTATTCCGCAGATCGAGTTGGTCGGATACGAGGCCGATGACATTGTTGGGACGATCAGCCGACTAGCAGAGGAGAATGGCTATTTTACGACGATCATCACCGGTGACCTAGACGCATTGCAGTTGGTGGATGACTTTGTGACTGTCGTAACGCCTAAGCAGGGCGTGAGCGAAATTGTGAGTTACGACCCGGCTGCGGTTTTCGAGCGGATGGGCGTCAAACCAAACCAAGTAACGGACTTTAAGGGTTTGAAAGGTGATACAAGCGATAACATTCCGGGAGTGCCTGGCATCGGCGACAAAGGCGCAGCCGAATTGATCACCATGTTTGGCTCGGTGGAAGAAATCTTGTCGCGATTCGACGAGGTGCCCGAGAAATACCGTAAGAAAATTGAGCCCGTAAAAGATCAAATGGTGCTTTCAAAGTGGCTAGCTACCATCGTCCGGGACGTCCCTATCGAGTACGACTTCAAACCGTTCATTCTCACACCCGATCAACTTGAGGCAGCGAAGAAGTTTCTCGAATCGTTCGAACTGAAATTAAGCGTGCGGGCGTGTGATCGGGTGTTAGGGCCGTATGTTGCAGGGTTTGAGCACGGTGTGCACGCTTCAGTGGAAGTTATTTCGGAAAAGCTAAATTTTTCAACGCGAGAAGTTGGGTCATTCATCATGCTCAAGAGCTCGGTGAATAGTCAGCAGTTTGGAATTCATTTTGCCTCGACCCCGTCGGACGATTTGTTCGATGAGACCGCTGAGAAAGCTTATGTTTCAATCGGGCATGAGGTGCTGGTGGCAAAGAAGGAAGACGGCGTTCGGTTGCTGCAGGCATTTCCTTCGCAAGCCGTTGCCCACGATGCCAAGCCGATGTACAAATCGGCCCAGATGTTTGACCAAACCTTCGGGTTTGACACGTTAATTGCCGCTTACGTTTTGCAATCCGGTCGGTCGAAATATGAATTTGGCGACCTGGTGCAAGGCTACACCGACTACTCGGTACCAACGACTCCCGAGGAAATCGCGGCCTCGCTACTACCATTGCGCGAAGCGCTTGCGGCTCGCCTTGAGAAGGAACAGCAGACCAACGTTTTTCAGACTGTTGAGCTTCCTTTGACGCCGATTCTGGCGGAGATGGAGGTGGCCGGTATTCGGACGAACAAGGATCAACTACGAGAGTTCTCGAAGGAATTGTCGGTCGCAATCGAAATATCGACCGCCAAAATTTACGAAATGGCTGGCCAAGAATTCACGATTGGGTCGCCAAAGCAACTCGGCGAAATTTTGTTCGATAAGCTCCAGATTCCGGGCGGAACCAAGACGAAAACCGGATATGCAACCGGTGCGGAAATTTTGCAGCAGATCGCTCCAAGTTACGAGATTGCGGGTGAGGTTTTGGCGTGGCGCGAACTTTCGAAACTTCGCTCGACCTACGCCGAGGCATTGCAGACCCAAATCGGAGTGGATGGGCGAATCCATACAACCTATTCGCAAACCGTTGCTGCCACTGGTCGAGTGTCTTCGAACGATCCCAACCTGCAAAACATCCCCATTCGAACCGAACTTGGGCGATCGATCCGAAAGGCTTTTGGTGCGGCGGATGACTACTCGTTAGCCTCCTTTGACTATTCGCAGATCGAACTTCGGGTTTTGGCGCACATGTGCGGCGAGCCTGCCCTGGTGCACGCCTTTGAGAACCACGAAGACGTTCATACCGCTACGGCTCGACTTATGTTTGGTTCCGACGAACCGACGAAGCAGCAGCGCGGCTACGCGAAGATGCTGAACTATGCAGTTTTGTATGGCGTTACCGATTTTGGCCTTGCAAACCAACTGGGCGGCGGGTTCAGCCGCGCCGAAGCGAAGGAGCTGATTAACCTGTATAACGAGCGGTTCCCAACGGTGAAAGGCTTTACTCAGAGCGTGATCGAAGAGGCAAGGAGCAAGGGGTTCACGACGACTTTGACTGGTCGCCGACGGTACTTCCCGGACATTCATGCTTCAAAGTTTATGGAGCGAAATTACGCAGAACGGCAGGCGATGAACGCCCCCATCCAAGGTACGGCGGCAGACATGTTGAAGCTGGCTATGCTGCACGTTCGAAAGGAGCTTGGTGCGGCAGAAACGCGGATGCTTTTGAACGTTCACGACGAACTCGTGTTCGAACTGAAGGATGGCGAAGACTCGGTTTTAGCTCCGATCCGCGGCTTGATGGAGAACGCTTTGCCGCTTAAGGTGCCAGTCGAAGTCGACCTCAAGGTCGGCGAGAACTGGAATGAGATGAAGGCAATCGGTCGGTAGGCACTCTACGAACGATTATGCCCGAAGCCCGCGCTCCGTCACCGTGATACACCGGTAAACTGGGCACTTAATGATTTCGAGTACTTACCTAAGCGATGGATGGGAGTTCATCGAAACGCGCCTCGACAAGCCTGGTGCGACGATCGGATATTCCAATGCCGAATGGCTCAGCGCCACGGTTCCTGGTCATGTTCATCTCGACCTGATGGAGCACGGAATCATCCCAAATCCGCACGAAAGAATGAACGAAATGGGAGTTCAGTGGGTGGATTCCACCGATTGGTCGTACCGTTGCAAGTTTGAATGGGAACCCGACTCAGACGCTCCCAAACGTCTTCTCATTTTCGACGGACTCGACACGGTTTGTACGGTTTCGCTCAATGGCAAAGTCATCGCTGAGCACGACAATATGTTTGTCCCGCTCGAAGTGGATGTGTCGAAATGCTTGGTTAGCGGCGAAAATGAACTGAGAATCGACTTCAAATCTGCTATCAACGTTGGCCATGAAAGAATGGCGGCTTACTTCAAGGCTCAAGGCCTCCCCAAGGCCGTCGAACGATTCGACGAGCGGTCATTCGTCCGCAAAATTCAATGTATGTACGGCTGGGACTGGGGACCTCGTTTGGTTTCGTGTGGCGTTTGGCGACCAATTCGATTGGTCGAATACGCTAGCCGGGTGACTTCACTGTCCGCGACCCAGGAGTGGCAAAAAGACGGTTCCGTCATCCTCAAGGCTCATGTCGAGCACGAAGGTCCGGGGGAGCTGGATTACGAACTGATCATGGGCGACGAAGCGTTTTCTTCGGTCAACGGTGAGTTTCATATCGAAAATCCACCGCTTTGGTGGCCGGCCGATGTCGGCGACCAGCCGCTGGCGGTCCTAACCGTTGGAATTTCGGACCCCAAGAACGAGTGGAGAGACGATTGGAAGTCGATTAAGGTTGGTTTTCGACAAATCAAACTCCTTCGCGAAAAAGACGACATTGGCGAGTCGTTCGAGTTTGAAGTAAACGGGGTCAAGGTGTACGTCAAGGGCTTTAACTGGATCCCCGACTATTCCTTCCCTTCAGCGATTACTCGAGCTCGCTACGAAGA
>JAYVXG010000085.1:0-8415 GCA_043785475.1 Armatimonadota bacterium | reverse complement strand
CGTCGCCCCGGCGTCCGACTTCGTATTTGAATACGCGTCCTGCACGTGTTGGGTCATCGTAAAGAACGAGGTCCTCGTGCTAAACCTTGCGGTCTCTGAAGTTGATCGTCGATACCGATCATATTCATATATACGAATTTCCTCTTTTGGCAACAGGGTTAAACTGTGGACAATTGGCCCTTGCTTGCGCCCCATGAGACACAATGCGTGCTCATATCGGATTCGAATTTCAATTCTGCCTGCGTTGTTTGCTTCTCCTCCATCCCTGTTCAGAGGGACGAATCCATATCGGAATTCAAAGAATTTGAAGCAATGCTTCCAGGTGAGCCATGGTACTGGCTCTGGGCCGAGGCATTCCTTTTCTCCACAACCACAGTCGGGGATGATGTAAGGGTTTTGTGCCGCTAATGTTGAATCAATTTTTCCAGCCATTGTATTTTCTCCGTTAGAGTAACTGAACTAGTAAGATTAATAGTCCACATCTGAAAGGAGGCATTAATAGTAGGTTTTAGTACATCGGCGAGAATTCAGGGACTAAATGCCCAAGGTAATAAATTCTCAAGAGGCGATTCAATTGCCGTCGGCTAGTCCGGTGATTTGGACCAAGTCGCCAGTTACCATATAATGTACGCGTTCGGCAATGTTAACACTGTGGTCTGCGATTCTTTCTAAATGGTGGATCGCCAAGAACAACCAGCCATGCGCGACAACGAAGTCTGGATCTCGTCTCATCAATAGGAAGACCTGGGCTCGAAGCTCTCGATAGAGTCCGTCTGCTTCAGTTTCAAGAACCGCTACTTGCTGAACACGGTCCAAATCTCGTCTTACATACGCTTCCAACGATTCGTGAAGCATTTTTCGGCAAAGAGTAGCAAACTTGCCGAGGTCGATGATGTCGCTTCGTCCGCTTTCGTTGTCAATTTTTAATGCTGCCTTTGCGAGATCGACTGCGAGATCAGCGCAGCGCTCAAGATCCGTAATTATTTTAAGGCATGCCCCCACAAGTCGTAGATCCGCTCCAGCTGGATTTTGAAGTCCAATAATCATCATGCAACGGGATTCAATAGCGAGCTCCATCTGGTCGATGGCATCGTCTTGTACAATTGCTTGGCGGGCAAGAGCTGGGTCCAACTTGATGAGCGCCTGAGACGCATCAGCCATCATTCTCTCGACCGCACTTGCCATTTCGAGGAGCTCATGTTCGAGCTCCGCCAATTCCCGATCAAAGTTTTGTCTTGCGTAGTTTGGACTTTCCATGGGCTAATTTGGATTGTGGCAGAAAAATTTGCGTTCCCCAATCGTGGTTGCTGAGGGATCTTGTTCAATGCAAAGGTCGAGCTTTCTTACGCAGCGAGAGGCGAATCGGCAGCCAGGAATTCTGACCTTCGGGTCGGGAAGCTCTCCTTCCAACGGCTCGGGCAGGAACATTAATTTGTCGAGAGTCGGTGCGGACTCCAGAAGCGCTTTTGTGTACGGATGTTTGGGATTTGCAAAAATTTCTTTGGTAGGTCCCGATTCAACAATTCGACCCATATACATCACCATGATTCGATCGGCTAAAAACCTGACGGTGGTTAGGTCGTGGGAAATATAAAGAAACGCACACCCCTTTTCTTCCCGGATGTCCTTCAATAGATTCAATATTTGGGCTCTGATACTTAGATCCAAGGCTGAAGTTGGCTCATCACAAATGATCAGGGGTGGTTCGAGCGAAATTGCTCGACCGATCGCCACACGTTGCCGTTGCCCGCCACTCAATTCATGAGGAAACCGTTCAGAAAAACGCGAATCCAAGCCGACTTCGGTTATCAATTCAGGTGCATTAATTGTTCGCCCGGCCAAGACTGCAGGCTCCATCATAGAGCGGGAGATCATCCATCGTGGATTTAAAGAAGCATACGGATCCTGCCACACCATGCCTACTTTCGTGGCCATGTCCCGCGATGTTCCATTTACTTCCTCGCCCATCAAAGTAATAGTTCCACCAGAAGTCGGTTGAAGTCCTAATACGGCCTTCGCGAGAGTAGTCTTTCCGCAACCACTCTCTCCCACGACGGCGACGATCTCTCCTCGATTTATTTCCAACGAGACCCCATCCAGAGCCCGAACCTCGCCTCCTTGAACATGGTACGAGACGCTCAGATCTATTACGGATAGGACGGTTTCAGTTTTCAATGTCTTTCCCTAGAATGCTTTGACTCCAGAACAAACGATCGCGGAGCTTATGCAAGAAGTCTTCATTTTGAATCGTTACGAGGTTCGTTGTGCGTTCAGATCGTCGAATTTCAACAAAGTCCTTCGGAAGGAGATGCAATCTCGTTTGACCATCGCCACTCAGCACTGCGTCTCCGCCAGTATCGAGAGTAAGCCTCACCACGGAAGTCGAACCCAAGACGAGAGGTCTTGCCGAAAGCGTATGAGGAGCCAGAGCAACTAAAATGAGAGCTTCCACTGTTGGGTCCACAACTGGGCCGCCAACAGAAAGACTATATCCTGTTGATCCGGTGGGCGTGGAGACCATGACTCCATCGGCTGGGTACGAAGTTAAGTGATGACCGTTAACAGTGACCTCAAAAGTCAACATCCGGTCAGTCACAACTCTTTGCAGGACTGACTCATTAAGGGTGTGAATAGTTGCAACCGTCTTGTCACCTCGAATGAGATCCGTCCTGAGCATCATTCGCTTTTCAAGCGAATGCTCTCCGTCCAAAAATGCACTTAGCGCCGAGCCTATTTCTTCGGGGGAGCATTGAGTTACAAACCCAAATCGTCCAAAGTGGACTCCCAAAATGGGCGTACCGACTTCAGAACAGATGTGGGCGGCTCGAATTATTGTCCCGTCTCCGCCAAATGCTATGACAAGATCTGAAAGGGCAATTTCCTCATTTGTGGCGAGGTTCGCGTTGACTTTTTCGGCAATCTGATCTTCGGCCACAACTTCAACTTGACCATGCTCAAATAGCCAACGAGCCGCCCATTGGGCGGCTTCGATGGCATCTGAGCGATGCAAATTCACGACGAGGGCTACACGCAATTATCCAGCTGCACGCATTCGCTTCAGATTCTTCTGAACGTCCGCGTTATTTTCATCCATACTCGCAGCCTTTTCGAGATAACTAATCGCTTCAGAGCGTTTATTCATCTTTTCGAGGACCACGGCTAGGTTATTGTACGCTGGTACAAAGCCTTTGTCGGCCAAAATTGCCCTTCTAAATGAAGCTTCTGCAGAAACATAACTCGCTTTGCGAAGACTACACCGACCAATTCCGTCCAACGCTGCCGCACTTTTTGGCTTAGCAATAAGGATTTCGCGGTACATGCCTAGAGCTGCCTTTGTATCACCGGTATCAAAAAGCGCGTCGGCCAAAAGGAGACGGACTTCGTGATCGGTCTTATCCTGAGTCAAAATGTTTGACCAGATTGGAACTGCCGTTCGGTAATCCCCAGACCTTGATGCCGCAGCGGCTAAATTTTTCTGTCCCGCCAACGTTGTGGTGATTCCCATGTCGCCGTCAACTGGCATAAAGAAAGCCTTTGCCCCAGCAAAATCTCTCTTTTGGAAAAGGATCACGCCAAGATTTTGTCTAGTTTCCCCATCTCGTGGGTCGATGCTGTTAGCCTTTCGAAAAGCCGTTTCCGCGCCAGGGAGGTCGCCAGCACTTTTCTTCAGGACGCCGAGATTGAAAGAGTAGTTGTAGTCGTCTTCAAAGGCATCCTTATTCTTTTCATAGAGATCCATCATTGCATTGGTATCTCCCGTTTTTCCGTAAGCATCGGCAAGAGCAAGAATTGTCCTTGTATCCTGCTTGCTAATATTCATTGCCCGCTTCAAATATGTGACGGTATCTGCATAATCTTTTAGTTTGTAGGCACTGACTCCTGCATTCCGAGCATATGTGGCTTCTTTAGGCATTCGATCAGACGCCTTTTTGAAGGACTCGAATGAAGGCTTGAGCTTTCCAAGGGCCTCTTGAGCAACCCCAAGATTGTTGTTGACTTGGGCTGAGTCGCTCTTTAGCTTCAAGGCCCGAGTAAAGCTTTCTTCAGCCGCGCCATACTTCTTGTCGCCAAGCTGAATGTTGCCAATATTGTAGAAGGCCTCGAAGCGATTACCATCAAGGGCGATCAACTCGTTGTAAGTGGTGAGGGCTCTGGCATTTTGACCTGCCATCAGATAGGCATTTCCAAGATTGTTCAGAACTTCTAGGTCCTTTGGACTTAGGGCTTTAGCGTTTTCAAGGAAAGGTATTGCTTCCTTTGCATCCTTGTTTCGCAGGTACAAAAATCCAATCCAAGAATTTACGTCCGCATTCTTTGAATATTCTTTATTCAAGGCTAAGAAATCAGTCAAAGCATCGGTCGAATTTCCAGCTTTGTATTTGCCGGCCGCATCTGCGACACGCTGTTTGAATGCATTGTCGTCAACTGTCTGTGCAAAAGCGGTGTTCACAACGATTGTAAACAGTGTCGCCATGTAAAATCGCATCGCTATATTCATCTTATTTCCTTATTATTCATATTCTATGCCAAATCAACGGGTCCAGGTTATTTTAGCAATCTTGCGAACGTTCCTTCAAAAGCACCGTTCAGGGCATCCCTTTGCCAACAAATTGTTTTTCCTTCGGTTTTTAATTCAAGATGTCCGCCGATACTAATAACTCCGAGTAATTCAGCAGTTATACCAAAATCTGATGCTATTTTTTGAATTTTTTCTGGGTTGCTTGTCCCAACAATAACCAGACCGGGCAATTCTGCGAACAAATGGGTTCCGTTTGGGATATTTGCCGTGACGCCAGCTCCAGACGCAAGGGACATTTCTGCAAGCGCAACCGCAATTCCTCCATCACTGACGTCATGAGCGCACGAAATGATCCTGAGTTTCGCCAGTTCATGGATTAACCAACAAATATTTTTTTCACCCTCAATGTTTGGCGCTTCGGGATAACCGTCCTCGATGCCATGAATCAACTGAAGAAATGAACTCGCTCCGAGGCCACGGTGATTGGAAACCTCAGCCCCGGTTGAAAGCAATACGAGCGTTTCGCCTGGCGTTGGAGAAATTCCGATCGCATCTTTAGGCGAATCGAGAATTCCTAACATGCCGATCATCGGTGTCGGCGGTATTTCTCCCAATTCACTCTCATTATAGAAGCTAACATTGCCACTGATAACCGGGGTCTCCATGGTTTCGCTCGCCTCAGCAATGCCTTCAACCGCCTGGGCGAATTGCCAATAGACGTGTGGCTGTTGCGGATTGCCGAAATTGAGGCCATCGGTAACGGCAACTGGTTTTGCACCAGTGCAGGCAACATTTCGGGCCGCTTCAACAACCGCCAGCTGACCACCTCGGCGAGGATGTTGCCGTGTCCAACGGGCATTTCCGTCTATTTTTACCGAAAAGGCTTTTGTTGTTCCTGATGGGAAAATAGTGGCGGCATCAGCGACCCCGGCTTTATGAACTGTTTGGGTTTGAACTTGTTGATCGTATTGTTCAAATACGTATCGCTTGGAGGCAATGTCCGGGCTCGACAACAAACGAAGGAGATCTGAATGCGCATCCGTAGCGGGTAGTGCGGATGGATCGAAGAATTGGGCCGCAGTAAAATACTCGGGCACGGTTTGCTCGCTGTGATACACCGGGCAATGGTCAGTCAGAAGCTTTGGATCGACATTGGCAATAACTTCGCCGTGTCGAGTAACGGTCACGATGCCGTCGTCCGTAATCGTTCCAATATTGATTGCGTGAATTCCCCATTTTTGAAAAACGCTGATTACTTCGTGCTCCCGTCCAGGTTCAGTTACTGCGAGCATTCGCTCTTGGCTCTCGCTGAGCATCATCTCGTAGCCGCTCATATCGCTCTCTCGAATTGGCACGAGGTCGAGATTGACGGCCATTCCGACCCCGCCTTGTGATGCCATTTCGATCGTGGAGCACGTTAGCCCTGCGGCTCCCATGTCCTGGATCGCCACAATTGCTCCTGTTTTGAGAGCCTCAAGGGTCGCTTCGATTAACTGCTTCTCGGCGAATGGGTCGCCAATCTGGACGTTTGGCCGTTTGGCGTCGCTGTCTTCACCAAATGACTCGGATGCAAAGGTTGCGCCGTGAATGCCGTCCCTACCAGTCGAAGAACCTAGATACAAAACCGAATTCCCAATTCCGCTTGCTGCTGCGGTAGTAACCTCATCCATTTTAAGGATCCCTACGCACATGGCGTTGACCAACGGATTACCCGAATAATTTGGATGGAAATTGACTTCTCCAGCCACCGTCGGGACTCCAACGCAATTGCCGTAACCTGCGATCCCTTCCACAACGTGCTCAAACAGGTACCGATTTTTCTTCACCACTTCGTCAGGAGCAGCTCCATCTTCGAGTGGACCAAAACGGAGTGAATTTAGCAGGGCAATTGGACGGGCGCCCATGGTCAGGATGTCTCGAATAATGCCACCGACGCCTGTGGCTGCTCCCTGGTACGGCTCGACGTACGATGGATGGTTGTGAGACTCGACTTTCATCGTGATCCCGTATCCGTCACCAAGTGCGACGACGCCGGCGTTTTCCAAGCCGCTTCCCTCAATCGCTTCTTTGTATTTTTTGAATCTGGCCAGCACAGGGCGACTGTACTTGTATCCACAGTGCTCGGACCACATGACCGCAAACATGCCAAGTTCGGTGTAAGAAGGCGAGCGTCCCAGTAGTTCGATGATCAGTTTGTATTCGCTATCGTTAAGACCCATTGAGGTGTAGACTTCAGGAGTGAAAGCGGGCATTGTCATCAGTATATCTGTCGGACTGTCCCTGGTTCTTGCTGGTTGTAGCCAGGATCGATCTCTTTCGGGAATGTGGCAAGGCGACCGCAACTGGAAACTGCTTCATCTTGATAGCGAAGAAGTAGCGAGAGCCCGCGCAGCGGTTAACCTTTCGCTTAAGCCTGATGGCACTTATGTCCTCCAAGATGGTGGTGAACCATTCACTGGAACATGGTCTCAAACAGCGTCTGGAGTTAATTTGGAAGTTGAGACCTACATGAACCGGCAAATTCAGCAGCAACTGACCGAAAAGCACTCAACTTTTGTTGTCCGCGTTAAAGGTAAACGAATGTTTTTCAAAAATTCCTCCGATGACACGGAAATCGAACTCAAAAAGCAGTCGAAACCTCATTGATGGGAGTATCGTAAGTTGAACTGGAACTGAAAATATGATTGGCCCACTGATCCTTATCGTTGTAATTGTAGCTGTTGCCCTTTTTGTTAGCGTGGGGATTTATAACGGCCTGGTTGCCTCGCGACGAGATTGCGACAATGCCTTGAGCCAAATTGATGTGCAACTGAAGCGACGATACGACCTAATTCCGAATCTGGTTGAGACAGTCAAAGGGTATATGAAGTTTGAGTCCGATACCTTGGAGAAGGTCGTTCAGGCACGAAACATGGCGCTTGGCGCCAAAAGTGTTGGCGAAAAGGCGTCAGCCGATGCCAACGTTACAACCGCACTCAACGGATTCTTTGCCGTCGCCGAGGCATATCCTGACTTAAAGTCGAGTGCCAACATGTTGTCGCTTCAGGAAGAATTGAAGAGTACCGAGAACAAGGTTGCGTATGCCCGGCAGTATTACAACGACGCAGTGACGCGCCTCAATACCAAGATCGAGCAGTTCCCTTCTTCAATCTTCGCCGGCATGGGCGGCTTTAAAGCCAAAGAGCTTTTCGAACTTGACGAGCCAGCCGCGAGAGAAGCGGTTCAAGTCAAATTTTAAGAGAAGGTTAAGTGGCCCGGCGTACGTAGGAAATTGAATTTCTTTTTTTTTTCTGACGGTCTCATTGCCGATTTTTACCTTTCACTGGGCTTTACCTGCTTCCTCTTTCGCCCAGACAGGTCAACCTTGCAGCTGGCGCAGACGGACGGTTAAACAGGCCACCCCTAGCGGGGGGTTTTACCCTGCCTGTGGCTCGCCGCTTTATCTTTTACGAGATGTTTTGGAGTGTTTGAAGTCTTTCCTGCGTATCTTCGGAGCTCCGCACGTTGTCGGGTACGCATGTCACAACGTGACTCGTCGATTCAGGCTCTCGGGACCTTCGACACAAGTGACCCGCCGGTTAGGCTCGTCCTTCGGTTCCACATGTTACAGGCGTTGGTTTTACAGTCTTCGAATGGGCCCAAAAATGGGATATTCTATGCTCGAGCTTTTCGGGCGCGGTCGATAGCGTCTTGTGAGACTTCCCTTTCGAATGCGCGGAAACCGGCGAGTTCGAAGCCATGTTTGTCGGCTAATCGGATAGTTTCTTCGACCTGCTCGACAGACACATCCTTGCCAAGGGTGAAATTCTCAATCTTCCCGTCGAGGGCAAGCATCATTGTTTCGCTCATGCACGCAAAGGCGGTTTTGGGCGGGAAACCGAAGCTCATTCCGAAGT
>JAYVXG010000084.1:0-2541 GCA_043785475.1 Armatimonadota bacterium | reverse complement strand
TAAACAAGCGACCCACATGAGGATTGCGCCGTTCTCGAACCATGATCCAATCCGGATTGTCGTGACGGTTAAGGTCGTCTGAGTTTCGATTTGACGTTCGTATGGGAAGTAGGTCGAGAGCGATACGAACAGAAAAAGCAAGAGGCTGGCGACTAGTGGAGCAACCTTCAGCATCTTTGATTGCTTCCAAGATGCCATTTGGATCACCCTTCCCGGACATATGCTTCGATAACGTCAGCCGGAACGCCCATCATCTTCACGGTTCCTTCATCGAGCCAAGCGCATCGATCGGCAAAATGCTTGACCGTCTCTAGCTGGTGAGATACCAATAAGATGGTTCCACCCTGACTGCGAAATTCGCTGACGCGCTGAAGACACTTTTTTTCGAAGTGCTGGTCGCCAACGGCGAGAACCTCATCGACGATGAGGATGTCGGCATCGACATGAACGGCAATGGAGAATCCGAGGCGAGCCATCATTCCGCTGGAGTACGTTCGGGCAGGGGCTTCGACCGCGTCGCCCAGTTCGCTGAACTCGATGATGCTGGGCAAGCGTCTTTGGATTTCTTCGCGGCTGAGGCCGAGGATGACGCCGTTGAAGTAGACGTTTTCGATTCCCGTGAGATCGGGGTGGAATCCGGCACCCAATTCGAGGAGCGGAGCCACCCGACCATTTACCTCCATCAATCCAGAGGTCGGCTTATAGATCTTGGCGAGCAGAGATAGGAGGGTGCTTTTTCCGGCTCCATTTTTGCCGATGATAGCGAGGCACTCGCCACGCTTTACGTCAATCGTAACACCTTTAAGCACGTCGAGTTTGACGATGTTTCGCTTCTTCCAGAAGACCAATAGGCTCTTGATCGATGCAATGCCGGCGTGACTGACAGTGAATTCCTTGCGGAGGTCCATGATCCGAATTGCAAACTCTGACATTAGGGCCGCTCCACGAATTTCCATTTCATTCGATTGAATAGCCAATATCCGAAGACCATCACGATGAAGGAGGTGACTCCGCTGATCAGCACGTAATTCCACGGCATGTCGAGCGCCGAGGCCTTGTCGCCGTGAACGAGCACCGGAGTTGGGGCGAGGAGGACCTTGCGGTATCCGGTCGAGAGCGCGGCTAGAGGGTTCAAGTTATACAGCTTGAAGATCAGGTGGTTCGAGTCGATATTCAGCCGGGCGTTGGCGACTTGTTCGGCAAAGTAAATAATCGGGCAGAGGTAGAACATCACCTGCATGACCACGTTGACGATGTATTTGACGTCTTCGTAAAACGTGTTCAACGCGCTCACGATCAGCGCTGAGCCGGTGGCAAGCATGAACGAGAACAGCAGCATGATCGGCAAGTAAATCGTTGTGGCTTGGAACGGAATCACGCGGGGATCACGGATGTAGACCAGCAATAACAGGCCAAAGAAGATCACAAGCCCGATTAGCAAGTGGATGAAGTTGGAGATAACCGTCGCGAGGGGCAGAATCTCGCGGGGGAAGTAGATCTTCTTGATCAGGGGTACTTGGATCAGGATCGATTGGGCGGCATCGAGAACACTGTACTGAAAGAACATGAATGGCAGATAGGCGGCCAGCATGTAGGCGGTGTAGTTCGGGACTTTGATGTCCATGAACACACCGAAGACGGTGCTCATGACCAGCACCTGAAGGATTGGGTTTAGGAACGACCAAATGACGCCAAGGGCTGAATTTTTGTACCGGATGCGCAATTCGCGCTGAACCATCACGTACAGGAGTTCGCGATACGACCACAGTTCTTTCAGCTCATTCCGCATTGATTAGACTCGCTTGATTTCTAACACGGTAACGAAGGCAACGGTTCCATTTTCTGGGTCTGCCACGACTCGCTCACCTTTACGACCAATGCCTTTGATTGCAAATTCGAGGAGAGACTTTGGACTCGCGGAGAGCTCCATTTTAAATGGAAGGGCTCTCGCTTTGGTATCGAGAAGAATTTTTGCTTTGCGACCGACGATCTTTACATCAATAGTGTAGATGATGATTCCACCAGGTATTGGCGCCCTCTCGCCTGGCGTTTCGTCCAGTAAAAAATACGATGGAGATTGAAGGATAGCTCCGATCAAAACGCTCAACATGTGTATTCTGAACAAGAATGGATGCGGTTTCGATCCTTGTTGTAGGGAGCAGTGTACTCGACCAAGTTTCTCGGGTGGAAAGATTTCCACACCCGGGCGAAAGTGTTCGCGGGACAGATGTCCAACTATTTGCGGGCGGAAAAGGGGCAAACCAGGCGGTTACGACTGCTCGCTTGGGGGCGCGAACGACCTTTTGTACGTGTGTAGGGAATGATGCCAACGGGCATCATCTCATTCAGTCATTAAGGGCGGAGGATGTGAACTGCGAGCACATCGAGTTCCATCAGACAACTCCAACCGGAACCGCGTTGATCGCTTTGAACGCCGAGGGTCAGAACATGATCATTGCTTGTTTGGGAGCGAACCTTCACTTCAGCGCTGATTTTGCGTTTAAGGTCGTCCACGAGAACTTACACCATGTCCTGTTGCTT
>JAYVXG010000083.1:0-2544 GCA_043785475.1 Armatimonadota bacterium | reverse complement strand
TGTCTTCAATTTTTGATTCTTTCGGACCAAATGAGGTCCAAAAGGTCTTAAGAATTTCGATGTCGATATCGACGAAAACGTCGGCATCCAAACTGGCGAAACGACGAAGGGTTAATTTATCCTTTCCGACCCGCTCGTCCTCGTCTCCCCAGTCTCCGCTTTTGCCGGGATTTTCGACAAATGCGTATACAATCTTCTCATTCGAGCGGGTCCATGCGAGTCCAACTCGACCCGAATTGTCGCCGCTTGGCAAGGTGTTAATTGGCTGCCACGTTTTGCCGCCGTCTTCGGTCCGGCTGACGCCGCTTCCGGGCCCGGACTCTAAGAAATTCCATGCTCTGCGGTCGCGTGTGTACATCGCGGCAATCGCGATTTTGCTATTCTTTGGATTCAGTTGGATGTCTGTACATCCAGTCCATTCATCCTTTTGAAGCATCAAATTCCAGGTCTTTCCGCCGTCGGTCGTCTTGTAAAGTCCCCGCTCCGGATTCTCAGAGTACAGGTGCCCCATTACGGCAACCCAAACAGTATTTTCGTCTTTGGGGTCGATGATGACTCTGGCGATATGCTGACTTTCGGGAAGCCCCATGAAATTCCACGTTTTGCCAGCATCGGTTGATTTGAAAATTCCCGTTCCCGAATAGCTTGTCCGTTGGTTGTTGGCTTCGCCGGTACCCATCCAAATGGTTTGGCCGTCCTTGGAGATCGCGAAATCTCCGAGTGCGAAGCTTGATTGGTTGTCCCAAACTGAAGTCCAACTTTGACCTTCATCATCGGTTCGGAATAGGCCGCCCGATGCAAATCCGACGTAGATTTGGTTTGGCTTTGACTCGGGGGCAGAAATCATAAGGACTCGACCGCTTTGGACTTCTGGGCCGACGTTTCGCCATGGCAATCCTCCAAATGGCGACTCTGCTTCCAAGGCGAGTCGTTTGGCATAAGATGCTTCGCGTTGGGCGGCAGGGGTGCCTCGGACGATCTTAGAGTGGAATTTCGCCCGTTCCCCGGCCTTGTCCCAAGGCTTGAAGTCTTGCTTTGTCTCTTGTGAGAATGCGGTTGCACCCAAAGAAATGGCGAGTGCTACGCAGAATAATTGCTTCACCGGGCTAGTTTCTCATAAGTTCGTCGCAAAATCAACTTTTTTGTCGGCGGAACGGTGTTACGATCCGTAAGAAATTTCATCGCTAAGTAGCCCGGTCTCAGAAGAAAGTATTAGGAATGGTGTCGGAGCATGGTCTGCGTTGCGGCCAAGCGCTTGACGATGCGGACCATGTTAGTGAGTCCGAGGTTTTTGCCCATCGATAGTTCGTTTCCAAATATTTTGAACACCACATCTTCCGAGACTTCCGCGATTTGGTCTGTGGGAGCCCCCGATAGTGAATCTTGCAGAATCGCTGCCATCGCCATCGCGCTGATACCCTGAGGATTGTCTACGGCGAACCGGTACTGAACCGAATCGTCCAAAGGCTGAGCTTCGATAAAGACTTCTGACTCACAACCGGGGACCTTCTTTTCGTCCGACCGAACAAACGATGATTTATCGGGATGCTTATAATCATCGGAAAGGGCAATGAGGTACTCAATATGGTCTTGGCGATCAGTAAAGATCGCCAAGTCGTCGAGATATTCTTGAAGTTTCGCGGGAATCGGCACTATTTTTCGATTGGTACGCCGACTAAGTTACCCCACTCCGTCCACGATCCATCGTAGTTTCGAACCTGAGGATAGCCAAGGAGATACTTCAAGACAAACCACGTGTGGCTGGATCGTTCGCCGATTCGGCAATAGACCACAACATCATCGTTTGGATGCGCATCGGCTTCATCTTGATAGATTGCTTTGAGCTCGTCAGACGTCTTAAAGGTTCCATCTTCAGGGTTGATTGCTTTCGCCCACGGAACGCTTTTGGATCCAGGTATATGGCCTCCGCGGAGCGCACCCTCGTTTGGGTAATCCGGCATGTGGAGCTTGGCCCCGCTGAACTCGTCTGGAGAGCGGACGTCGATTCGCTTTCCGGCGCTTTCGAGGTGATCAAAAACTTGATCGCGAAATGCTCGCTCGGTTTTGTCGTCTCGCTTGACGGTGGGGTAACCCGAATTCTTTGGCGCCGGAACTTCTCGCGTAAGGTCTCGTCCTTCCTTCATCCATTTTAGGCGTCCGCCGTCCAAAATTCGGGTGTTCTTGTGGCCAAAAAGCTCTAAGACCCACAGCGAGTACGTTGCCCACCAGTTGTTCTTATCGCCATACAGAACGATGAGTGAATCCGGATTTGCTCCAATTCTTGACATCAGGGCGGCAAACTCAGTGCTTTGCAAATAGTCCCGTCGAATTGGGTCGTTGAGATCTCGGGTCCAGTCGATTTCGTAGGCGCCAGGAATATGCCCGGACGGATAGAGCAGGGAATCCTCGTTCGATTCTACGATAATGACCGTGGGGTCATTGATATGGTCGGCAAGCCATTCGGTGGAGACCAATTTGTCGGGGTGAACGTATCCACGGGTTGCGATTGGTTGTTCTAAAGTCTGCATTTTAGTTCCTATTTTC
>JAYVXG010000082.1:0-2549 GCA_043785475.1 Armatimonadota bacterium | reverse complement strand
CACCAAAGCCAGATCCACAAGTGAATCCTGCTCCCATCACCGAACTGCCACTTGGTCTGGACTGGGAAAATGAAACGAGTTCTGCGCTCAGTATTAAGTTTGAGCCGGGACGATGGAAGGGAACTGCAACGTACAGGCGTCCAGAAAGAGACGTAATTGAAGTCGTTCTAACTAACTTGAATTGCGATTTACCGAGGAAGTTCCGGCTTCATTCCAGCGCGGTCAAAGAGGCATCAACCTCGATGGTCGGGACGACAACAGTGCTGAGGCTTCAACTAAAACGAGCGATGGGAGCAGATATTGTTGCTTCGGCTTCGGGTGTTTCGATAACGCTTATCCGACCAAACAGCACGGGCGGAAAGCTTGATGGCAAGATCATTGTCCTTGATGCCGGCCACGGTGGTCCTGACCATGGATCGAGCGCAAGCGGGGCATTTGAAAAGAATGTCACCTTGTTCTTGTCACGATTTGTGCGTGATGAACTTGCGGCAGAAGGAGCCACGGTCATCATGACCCGAGACGACGACACATTTCCGTCACTTGAATCTCGACCAGAACTTGCGAACCGAAACCATGCCGATATATTTTTGTCAATCCATGCCAATGAGCCAGGAAGAAAATCGAACACTGTCCCGAACGGGAGCATCGTTTTCTACCACAAGGGCAGCACCATCAGCAAGTTTCTTGGCGAGTGCGTCCAAAGTGAATTGTCAAAATTCAACCTGATGTCCAGCGTCGGTGTGCGTAGTGACGGTACTATTTATTCAACAGGCTTTGCCGTTTTACGGTTGGCGAACATGCCAAGTATTTTGGTTGAAACCGGATTTATGACGAATCCAAAGGACCTCCAGATGATCCAGTCAGAAAAATTTGGACACGCGCTGGCAAAATCGATCGTTTCGGGACTGAGAACTTACTACGGACAATGAAACAACGTAACTTTCCTTGGGCAATAATTGCTGCCGCTGCGGTGGCTGGAGCTGGCTTTGCCGGAGTTGCTAACTATGTGCGTCATGAGAATCCCAAAATCGGCACCGTCTCGAGTTCCGACGATGGAAGCACGGGCGGCTTCGTTGGCAAAGATGCCCTTTCCGGAAACAATGATCCCGGCGCAACCAGGATTGAAGCGGCAAACAACGACCCTCAAGTCAATCGAGTCTCAAAAGTAGATTCTTTAAACATAGCTATTAAGGCAAAGACCTTCAACCAGAAAGGAATTCGAGTTCTAGACGTTACCGTTGAAAATGGCAATGCGATTGTGGATATGAACAACTCGGTTCGTTACAATTGGGGCAGCGAAGAAGAGGCCGAATTCATCAACATGATGAAAGATGTATTGGGCAAATTTGAAACGGTCAAAACCTTCCAAATTCGGGTTGATGGTGAGATTTTGAAGTCACTCAGTCACTTCGAAGTCGATCCGCCAGTCAAGGTTCGATAGGTGCCGGTTTAGTCGCAACCTTATTGATTTTGACCATCGCCATGACGATGCCAAACACGCTGACGCCCATCCAAATCACGGCCCAAAACATTGCGGGTATATGAGTGACATTTGCCAGGTTTTGAGCATCAGTCGCAACTCCTGATCCACTCTGAAAGATAAGGTCTCGAAGGGATTTGATGCTGTTGATACACTGTTGCACCGCCAAAAACTGAGCCGCGAAAATTAGCGATTCACCCTTCAAGCGACTGCTCGCAAAGAAGATTACACTCGGCCAGGCAAAGCCGAGGGGCCACCCGACAAAATCTCCTCGAACCCAGACGATGCTTGATAAAACTACGAGTCCGGCAAGTATCCGCATTCCAATCACAGATGCCTTGTCGGAACGGCAAAACATGATCATGACGGCTCCGAAAAGTGATGCACCCAGGTAGCCAGCCATTTGGATAAGGGGTGCCATCCCTCCGCGGGTGATCGTCAGGCCCTCCCCAGTTCTATAAATCTCGATATGATCCACTTGTCCGCCGGTTACAACCGCAGCGATTGCGTGAAACATTTCGTGCAAGTGAGTGTTGAGGAAGTCAAAAGGCAGAAGGCCCCATTTCAAAATGGGGATGAATGGCAAGATGATTGCCAGTGCAATCGCAATGAAGAACGCCTTAGACGCTGGATTTCTGCCCATCAACGATCCTTTCCTCGGTCGGTATCGCGACTGGCGGATTTCGCTTCTTTGCGATGAATTCCCATGTTGTAGAAATCAGTACGGCAAAGAACGCTCCGACGATCCAGCCTAGGGCTACTTGATAAGGATAATGGGCTCCGTTGTAAATGCGGCTGATGCCAACCAATAGCCCTAATATGAGCCACGGAATACCTCCCCACCTCAACGCAATGAGCATACAAATCGCGGTTGCCATCATGTTTGCAGCGTGTGCCGATGCCGTGCCCGCCGAATGCGATTCGGATAATCTCGTTACGACTCCCGAGATATTTGGGTCGTCGTAGGGTCGAGGAAGTGGGAAAAGGTGTTTAAACAGGTTTGTAGTGCCGTCTGAGAGAGGAAAGGCGATCAGACTACATAGTGCGCCCTTGCGGGTGTCTTTCCCCG
>JAYVXG010000081.1:0-2556 GCA_043785475.1 Armatimonadota bacterium | reverse complement strand
CTCCTCGCCCACCTCCTCAATGCCTTCAAGCTCAAAACCCCCCATCGTGAGTAGGTCACCAATTTGGTGAGCCGTCAGCGCAGTCTCGACATAATCGCAAAGCATTGAGTAAGGGAATTTCATGCGAGGGTCTATTTTACTTGTTAATTAGGTTTCCGAGATCTGAGAACAGTGAACAGGAAGGTCGTGCTTGCCATATCGAAAGCTCTCTTATCTGTGGGCGACTTATTGTGGAGGTTCGGCATCTTGCCGTACAAAACCGTTCTTGCTTTACACAATGCTTAGGCATATGTACCCAAGCCTAATGGCCCAGATATGGAACCACTTATGTGTGGCTCGGGTCACAGTGCCCGTTAGTTCGGTGGGGAATCCAATGAAATTTAAGTCAATCTTTCTCGGCTCAATCATCCTGGTCAGTGCTGGTACTTCGATGATCGCCCGTGCGCAAGGAGGTGCGCCAATATTTAAGTTAATGCTTGCATCTGGCAGTTCGTGCGATCTGTCGATCATGCAACTGCTCAATTTAGAGCCTAGTGCCCAAGGATTGGTCTTGATCGGAAATTCAAATCCGGTGTTCTTGCAATATGCGACTGCGCTCTTTAACCCGAAGGAATATACACTCGCTCGAGGTGCATCGGTTAACAACGGTTGATCCCTCGGGAAGATCGAACCACACTATGACCGTTCCGCCAGCAGAGTCATTCCGCGCGGTCTGGGCCGATGCAAATTCACTCGTAGGTAGTGGCACATCCGGTCGCGGCTTTTCATCCAACGCGGTCCATCATAACCAATTGTCTCGGTCAGCCATCGAAGACATAATTCCATTTTTAGCTAGCGACAATTCCACGCTGGTACGACTTCCACCGGCAGATTCGATGAGCCCTCAGTTCGATCCGGTAGGGCATATTGTTTGTGTAATTAAGACCAAAACAAAATCGAACCAGTCGAATGACAGAGTCAAGGGCGACGCGTCTCTCGACCCAATGGATGGAATCAGCGCTCAAAACGTTCGAATCCTTCTGCAGGGCGGTGACGGCAAAGGTCAGATGGTAATCACACCAAGCTCGATGGGGGCTATGAAACTCACCAAAGCTGATGCCGGACGCTCGCTCGATGCGGCAGCCAAGGACAAGAAGATTCAGTCCTGGGTGAAGGACTGTTATGATCGGCGCATTGCCCCGTTCGATCCTTCGCTGACCAACGTTCTCCAATTCGACATATCAACCACGGAAGCCGAGAAGCTTGCATCCCAATTCCAACCTGGACAGAGCATGCGTATCAAGGTTAAGTTTCCTTGGCTGTGCGACACCGACTGCGCCATGACGGAACCTATTTCCAAGACATGGATAGATAAGATTTCTTCTTCGACAAGCCGGGTTTCGATTTGCCTAATGCCAGAAATATGCCGACTCCTTCCCACGGTCAATAAATAACTCGAATAGGGCATGACTCCACGCGTGGTTGAATCACGCGTGGCTCGTTCAGGCCAATCATCTTAAGCCAGTTAGCCAAGACTTGCTGGCTCAACTCTCAAACAAATAGACCAGAGACCGTTATAATATTCGCAATGCGAAAGATTTTCTTTGTCCTTATTCCCTTCCTTCTCACCGGCCTTGCCAATGCTCAGGCACCCGATTTTGGCGGCACCGCCCAAAAAGAAGCGATGAAAAAGATGAGCTTCATGCTCGGTGAATGGATAGGTACCGGTTGGGCCGAAGTGAACGGTACCCGACGGACATTCAACGGCGAAGAGACGATCCTGTCAAAGTGCGAAGGGGCACTGTTGAGCCTCGAAGGTAACCATTCTATGGACATTCAAGGTAGAAAAATCCCCATTCACAATGCCTTCGGATTCTTGCGCTATGACGACAAGAAAAAGAAGTACTACATGCGGGCGCACCTCGCCAACGGGTTGGAAAACGAATATGAGTTCACTGCGACTCCGGACGGGTACACCTGGAGCCAGGATCATCCCACGTGGGGCCAAGTCGTCTACACCGCCATCTTTACCGACAAGACTTGGACGGAATACGGCGAATCCGGGAAGAGTGGCAAGAAAATGCGTGTCTACGAAATGAACTTAAGCCGAAAGCCAGCAAAGTGACGGTCAAATGTATCTTGCCAACCGCCATGGGAAAGACACGATAGTCAGCCGTGATGTCGTCGTGCATTGTCTACTTCAGATTGCATCTCGTTCAAAAGGAAGACGTCTCCCCAGAATGTCGGATCGTCAATTGGATACGACTCACCAGCCCGAAACTCAAACGATGGAAGTCGAACCGGCTCCAGACAAAGTGGCCCGTCAAACACAGCTCCTTCGGCGGTCAGAAAGGCATTCCTTAAATGGAAAGGAATAGTTAACGGGTCGAATTCGGCCGTCACGAACGGTATCGTGTCGCCCGCCGGATCAAACCGCCAACATCCAAAGGCACCTGATGGCAGCAATAAAAAGGTCATGTCGGTCTGACACACGAGCCATTCGTCACGATACTCTATAGGCAAAGCGTATACCAATGAGTTTTCAAGGAGATCGCCAATCTGGTTCATGAACCAACT
>JAYVXG010000080.1:0-2558 GCA_043785475.1 Armatimonadota bacterium | reverse complement strand
GCCTATCGTATCTCGGACGAGGTGAACAGCAGAGTGTTCCCGCCGATAGACCGTGATCCCGGCAGTTCGGCGGGCGGGTAATTGGGCCGATTCGCTGTCTGGCGATTGAGCCGCGACCTTTTTTGGACCGCTGTCCATCGTCGTGATTGGGGCGGGGCGGCCATTTGACGTACCGCCACCAATTCGAATAGGGTCGGTCACCAAATTACTCAAAGAAGCCATCTGAATCGCTATATGCTCGACAAAGCCTGAGGTCTGGAGCACAGCTCCGGAGAGGTCCATGGCTCCCAACGCAACGTTTTCGGGATTCATCCGCATAAATCCTTGAACGATATCGCTGGAATAACCAGTTGAGCCCCTCACCGAAGTCCGCTCTTTCGCCATAAATTCGGTCGAAGAAACGGTGCATGCCGTAGCCGGAAACCTCGCCGAGCCGGCGGGCATTCCCTCGATCTGCAAAGAAAGGAGACCGTCGCCAGCTGGAAGAGACGCAATTTCGATGTCAAAGACCACGCCGACCATTCGCATGAGCTGCGGATGTTGACACAGCATGGCGAGGGCGTCATGGAAGTCGCTTTCAGGCCTGGTGGGCTTCGGCCAATCACCCATAGGGGGCAAGAATGGTCGGTGAAAATGGACTGCCTCTACCATCAAGTCAGAAACTCTTTGCCCGACAACGGCTTGACCAGTCCGTCGAGATTCGAGTATTGACCTGAACGCCGGATGCGCGGTGTCTGCTTCCATCGTTGCCCGAATATGAGCATGAGGGTCCTTGGCACTGGATCGAGCAGATTGAGTTTTCCTGGCCCGGTTTTGAACCAATTCAGGATGAGGGGCAAGTTGAATAAGGTTTTCCGTCGCAGCTTGTTCGGCAAAAGTCCGGTTGGGCTCAAACGCAGCGATAATGTGGTCGGCATGAATCGCTTCAAGATGCTTGTAGAGATCAAAAGTCGCAAACGTCCGAACCTCCTTCCACTCAGGCTTGACCGGATCGTACGATGTGACCGGCCCATCGGCGGGAAAAAACTTGCTCCAAAGCCCCGGTTCTGGCTTAGAAATAATTTTTGCATCGACCGGCTTGCCATTAAAGAGCACCTTGATCGCGACAGACTCAGGTTTAAAGCCAAGGACAGTAGGAAAATCGGAGACCTTTGCTTTCCCACCCGCTTTCGAAAGCTCGGCAGCCGTATAACTCAGGTGAAATGAGACGTGAGCAGACATAAGCAACTTTCCGTTGCTAGATCGTCCGTTAGGGAGTGCGGTCCAAATGATCGTTTCTTTCATGCGTTGCCTCCGAAGGCGGAGCAGTAGTTCTTAAATTGTTGATTCGTGACCGCCTTCGTGAAGAGGGTCCTTTCGTGGTCGCCAAACAGTTCCGGCGGAGAATTGCTCGCCCAGACCGTGCCAACATCGGCACCACCAGAGGATCCCGCAAATTCCTTGTGAGCATGAACCGTCACCGTCTTGTGGAAGCAGAAGAGCGAAATGCGAACGCTGATGGCCGCATCGCCCGACAGAACACGCGAAGAGGTATTGTAGCTCAGACCAAGATACATCTCAAGTGAGGCCGAGATAAGGCCAAGGACATCGACCTCGCCAACCAGTCGAACATATCCCGTCAGAGTCGTTCCACCGGCCACTTCGTACTTAAAGTAGAAACCAGCCATGAGGCTGATCGATCCGCTAGCGACTCCGAAATTAAGCGCAACCATCGCGCCAAACTCGATCGAGCCTTCAATCGACTTGATGCCACCCGGCGTCAGCTCGATCCCAAGAAAACCGCCGCCTGCAATTCCGTAAACCGAAACCGCGAATGGCGCATCTCTTTTACAGAACGCAAATCGGAAAGTTAGCGCATCTCCAAACCACGGCAGAATCATCTCGGAGATCACCGCGATGTTCATGACCGTCACGACACCAATCCCGATCGTCGGGATACTGAGGGAGAATCCAACGGTTAGACCGCTGGCGTTGATGTCCAAAATAGGTTCGATTCCGAGGCCAAAGGGTACCGGGTCTGTCGAAGCGAGGATGTCTGAACTTGGAGTTGATGAAGAGAAATGGTATCCCTTACTTCCGGGAGCCAGCACGGATTGAAGCACCCCAACGAAAGACAGCATGTTGACAAACTGGATGTCGTCAATGTCGACTTTGATGGACGAATTTGAGCCCGTTTGCGAGCTAAATTGAATTTTGTCCACCAAGATGTGAACCTGGTCGGCCGCATTGATCTGGAAGTTATAGATTCCGGCATTGAGGAAGTAACTTGACCCGGCAGGGAAATTCGTTCCCTGAGCTTCCTGAATTTGATAGTAGGCCGCATCGATTCTCAATTGGGCCTGTCCCTTGTATTTAGTGAAGACCTTTTGACTAAACGGCCAAGACGCTGGTGCCCAATCCTTGAGGGTCGGTTGCCATGAGAACGAGGAGACTGCCCCGATAATTGCAGAGTTTGGACTGCCCGATCCTACAATCCCAAATTTGTCGTCGGCAAAGACTTTTGCGACTTTGAATTTCGGCGCGTCTGAGCCGTTTCCGCCCATGTCTATCGAGTCGGG
>JAYVXG010000079.1:0-8483 GCA_043785475.1 Armatimonadota bacterium | reverse complement strand
AGCTGAGGTTCAAGCATTTAAGGGAGGTTACGGAATTGATTTCTTCCAACGCTGCGCCGAAGATTACAACGTTGCCCATCCGGGCTCCAAAGTGACGGTGGATGGCGGTCCAGAGGTCTGGCTGCAACTCAAACCAAGAATTGCCAACGGCAATCCACCCGATCTTATCTTCCCCGGCTGGGGCATGGATCATTGGGGATTGGCAGAAGATGGTCAGGTATTCGACCTAACCGATATTTTGAAAACTCCGGCTGCCGACGGCAAAACGCCTTGGAGAGAAACGTTCATTCCCGAGCTCTTGAAGCTTGGCCAACTCGACGGTAAGCAAGTCGCACTTCCGCTTTATTTGATGATGTACGGTTGGTGGTACGACCCAGAGGTATTTGCAAAGAACGGATGGACGCCGCCAAAGACCTGGGACGAGCTCATGGTTTTGGCTCCAAAGATTAAGGCCAAAGGCATGGCGCCAATCACATTCCAAGGCAAATATCCGTTCTACATGGTGTACGGAATGCTGATGCCTTGGATGCAAGGCCACGGTGGCATGGAGGCAATCAACGCTTGCCAAAACATGAAGCCCGGGGCTTGGAAATCTGAATCGGTATTGAAAGCGGCCAAGATGATCGAAGAACTTCGAGACAAAGGATTTTTTGAGGACGGCGCGGTATCGCTAACCCACACTCAGGCTCAAACAGATTTCCTCAACGGCAAGGCGGCGATGGTTCCTTGTGGAACTTGGATCAAGTCGGAAATGAAGGATCACTTCAAGCCGGGCCAAAAGGTTACATTCTTCTTGCCACCTGCAGTGGTTGGCGGTAAAGGCGACCCTACCGCGCTCCAAGTCGACATCGAACCGTGGCTGGTTCCTGTGAAAGCGAAGAACCCTCAGCTTGCAATGGATTATTTCAAGTCGATGACCTCGCTTGAGAATGCGAAAAGGTTTGTCAGAGAAAAGGCGACATACATGTCAGTTAAAGGGAGTAGCGAAACAGAAATTCCTGAAGAACTAAAGGCTCCAGCTGCGGCGTTCAACGGAAGCAAAACAGTTTGGTCCATCAAGTTCCGATCCTGGTATAAAGTGTTCGAGAAGGAGCTGGAGGACAGCATGACCGCCCTGATCACCAAGAAATTGACGGCTACGGAGTTCTGCGACAGGGTCGAAAAAGCCGCTCAGGCAGTTCGAGAAGACGACCAGATCAAGAAGCACAAGGTGTAACATTCGAAAGTCGACAGTCTTCGGTCAGCCGAAAAATCCTGACTGGGTCATGAAAGCTACCTCACGTCCAGCGCAGATGTACGATATGACGGCGCTGGGAGGTTGGGCGCCCCGCCCTAGAAAACGCGGATGGAGCCAATGAATGGAATGTTAATTTGCGTCCATCTTGCCTGAGATAATCTCTGAAGCCTAACCGCTAACTCACGTCCAATGCATATGGGCAATATGACCGTGCTCCTCAGTCAAGCTGAGGAGCACGCGTCGTATTTGATCCTGCGTTTCACCGTGGATTTCGGGGTCCCACAAAGTGTCCTCGTGGTTTCGAATTTCCTCTGGGTAAGACAGGGGCGGTATCGTCGCGAACTCGGGCACTTCCCATTCGAAACGGGGCCAAACATGGGCATGAAGAAATGGATCTTGATTCCCGTACATCGCAAAGTTCAACCGAACACAATCGGTGACTCGATGAACCGCCTCGCCTAGCAAGGCCATGTCTTCAAGAAACAGAAATCGACGTTTAGAATCCAAATCGTTGAGCTGTTCAACTTGCGGGTACGCAAGCAGTAAAGCATAACCTGTAAGGAATTGATTTTCGGCTAGTACCGCAAACCCGCTCCGCATCCTCAAGATTAACTTCGGGTTTTTCCCATCAACAAGTTCCTGTAATCGCTCTGCTGGCGTCATCCTGCTATTATCCCCCTACCAAGCCATTTTACGGAATCGGGGAGACAAAGTTCGCCATTGTGCCTATGAATTTGCTCTCAAATTGATTCCATTAGAATCGCATAAGAGAACCTGAACCCCATAAAGATTGCCGGGAATCAGGCTAGAATGTCCTTAGAGTGCAACGAATTCTCACAACTTTGCTCCTGGTCGCTTGCTCGGTCGCGTCCTTCGCATCGACCAAAGTGTCGCTAATTTTCCCCGACGCATCCGAGAAGCTTATCTTCGAATCTGCTACATGGCCAATTAACGAGCCGACTACCGAAACGAAGTCGATGCTTACGAAGGTGGACTATAACATTGTTTCGAGCACGGCAACTGACAAGCTGTTCATTGTCGATACAACCTCCGGTAAAGTTGCCAGCAAAGCGATCGGCGAAATCAAAAATGGTACGTGGACGCTAACTACCGCCGATTTCACCGCCGTTTATAAAGTTAAAGTTGAAGTCACTACTCCCAAGGGACCTGTAGCCGCAGCAACCGTGGATATCGAATCCGGAAGCGACAAGCGAAACCAACTCATTGACCCTGCATCAAATGGCGTCGCAACTTTCCTTTTCGTCAAGGCTGGTGAACTTAAAGTTTCAGTCAACCATAAGGCAGGCGGCAAAGCCAAAGACCCAGTTCGACAATTCTTTACGGTAAGCGGGGAGAATTCGACCCTCAAAGTTGCCCTTCCCGACGGAGAAGCCGTTGCCGCCCCGGCCACCGGAGCATCGGGTGCCAGTAACGAGCCAACGAAGACGACCAGCACGAAAGACGGCAAGAGCGATGAGAAAGCTCAAGACCCCGGTTCTCCATTAGGAAGCCTACTTTCGACATTGATCGGTTTGGCAATTGTCATTGGCGTTGGATATTTTATAGTTAAATATATTCAGAAAAATCCCGACCTGGTGAAGGGCGCACTTACCAAACTTGGTGCCGATATTCCTCAACCGGCAGATCCAAACGCAGTTGCCCACGATCACAATCCGGTTGCGCCCATCGCGCCCCAGCCCATGCAACAGATTATTCTCGATGGCGGTGCGCCAAGTCCGGTTGCGGCTGCCTCGGTGCCGTTTCAGCAAATTCAACAATCGGCTCCTCCGGCTGTTTCGGGAGTGCCGAAACTTGTCGCGACGGATGGCAGTGCCTTCGACCTTCCGGAAGGAGAAACCATCGTGGGCCGAGAGTTTGGAGCTGGATTAGTTGTCCCCAACGACACAATTTCTCGTAAGCATGCCAGCGTCCTCAAAAATGGTGGCAGCGTGGAACTTCAAGATCACGGCAGCACCAATGGAACTTGGATTAATGGTGGCAAGCTGAGCGGATCACAAATTCTTCGCCCCGGAGACTCAGTTCGTTTCGGAAGCGTCGAATATCGGTTTGAGGGTTAATGGGAAGCATTCTCTTTAAGGCAATTGCGGGAATGATTGCGGGAGCGGTCGTTTGGGCGCTGTTTGAGCCGATAAGGCCGTCATATTATAACGACGCCTACGGGAACTGGGAGAAGTGGCTAACCATTTGCTGGGCCCTTCTTCTTGGCGCAACAATCGGGTTTATGAGCGGTTACCAACGCGGTAGCCGAACTCACGCATGGAGAGAGTGCGCGATCAGCGCTGTATTTGCGGTTATTGGTCTTTTGATTGCTCGTCCCCTAACACTTCCCTTTTCTCAATTCATCAATCCCCATGGCTCGATTATCGCCAACATCATTCCACGAACAGTTGCGATTGCAATCACCGGCGCTGGAATGGGGTTTGGCATCGGGATGGGAACCTTTGTTTGGCGACGCGGATTTCAAGGATTGGTCGGAGGCGTGATCGGAGGGGCCATCGCTGGCGCATTGTTTGACATTGTCGGCACAGCAACCGGTGGAATTCTTTTGACTGCCAACAACGTTAAGCCTGGCGTAGAGGCGGATACTGGCGCGGTAGCGCGAGCCTTGGCGGGAGTCATCCTGTGTGGTGCGATTGCGTTGATGATTGGGATTATTGAGGCACTTAGCCGATCGGCTTGGCTTCGACTCGAACTTGGACGCAATGAGGGCAAAGAATGGGTTTTAGATAAGCCGATTATGGTTCTTGGGCGGTTCGAACGAGCGGACATTCCGCTCTTTGGCGACAATAGTGTTTCTCCGCAACATGCGATTATTCAGAAGCAAGGCGGCAGCTACGTCGTGGTTGACCAGGGGTCACAAATTGGTATTGGTCACAACGGAAATCGAGTTCATCAGGCTCAGTTGAGCCACGGCGATGTGATCCAAATTGGAACATTCAATCTTCGGTTTCAAATGCGGAATTCAAAGGCTCCAAACAAAGGTCCCGAGCCGAATCGGGGCGTTGTTTACCCTCGTGGTCCAGTCACAGCAGCGCCTGGCACGCCTTACGGAGGTCACCAGCCAGCGGCAGCGTCGCAACTCATGACTCCAAGCCAAGTGGCAATGCAGCAACAGCAAGTGGGGCAACAACCGATGCAGCCGACAATGATGAATCCAGGGATGCAGCAAGGTGCGATGCAGCCAACCCAAATGAATCCAATGCAGCAACCCTACATGCCGATGGATCCAACGGTCGCAGTTCCCGCCCAAGGCTTTCAGCCAACCGTCGCGGTGCAACCCGGCATGAGCACTCTCGTGGCAATGGACGGGCCACTGCTCGGACAACGATTCCCTCTTAGTATGCCGATTGAACTTGGTCGCGAATGCCAACAAGTTCCGATGGCTTACGACACGAGCGCGAGTAGGAAACACGCAAGAATCGAACCATCTGGGCCGTTTGTGAACGTCACTGACTTAGGGAGTACCAACGGAACTTTCGTAAATGGCCATAGAGTGACTAACGCAATGGCGAAAAATGGCGATATTGTTAAAGTAGGGGCAACAAATTTTCGAATAGAATCCTAGAAGGAAAACAATGGACTTGACGCAAAAAGTAGACATTAACCGGACCGTAATGGCCGGTGCGCCAACCGCCGGAGGGCAACGAACCGTTGCCATGGCTCCGGTTGACATGAACCGAACCTCGGTCATGGCACCGATGAAGGCTCTCGAAATCGAGGTTGTTCCCGGACGAACGGTCACGATGGCCAACGGCCCGGCACGAGAGCAATTCTTGCTCGAACTTCGCGCTGGCGGCGGGCAAGAGACGTTTGGTGGCGTGGTAAGCGGTGGACGAACGCCTATGAACCTCTGCCTCGTTATCGACCGATCCGGCTCGATGGAAGGTCAGCCTTTGGAATATGTCAAGCAGGCGTGTGCCCACGTCGTTGACATGCTCGCCCCAACCGACATCCTCAGCATCGTTACGTTTGAAGAAATGGTCGAAGTCCTGATGCCCCCTCAACAGGTCACCAACAAAGACCAAGTCAAGGCCGGAATCGCTCGCCTTCAAGCCGGCAACACCACTAATTTGTTCGATGGCATTTCCCTCGCAATGCAACAAGTCCTGCAGTTCATCGAGACCAACCGCGCCACGAGAATGATCGTCCTTACCGATGGCGACCCAACCGCCGGAATCAAGGATTACACCGCCCTAGTCAACCACGCTGGCGAACTCAAAACCCGCGGCGTTTCGGTCACATTCCTCGGTTTTGGTCCTGATTACAACGAAGAGCTCCTCGCCGGAATGGCCAAGCGAGCGGGCGGAAATTACTACTTCATTCCTCAGCCTCAGATGATCCCGGAGATCTTCCGAAGTGAGCTCGAGAAGCTGATGACGACGGTTACCCGGAACATGTCATTAGAGTTGAAACTCGCCCGATGGGTGCAGATGCGGGCACCGCAAATGCAGACCGAAGGCACGGTCAAGATTTCTCTCGCCGACATGGAGCGAGGAAGCGTGATTCAGCAGGTCATTGATTTGGAATTCTCAAATCACCCGCTCGGGCATTACCGAGTCTTGGGCGGAAAACTCGAGTATGAAGATTTGATGACCGGTCAACATACGACCCAAGACCTCGACTTCGAAATGGAGTTTTCTTCGGATTCTGCGCGATATTCTGTTGCGGTCAACCCACGAGTTGGTCAGGCCGTCCAGATCATTGCCAGCAGCAAGGCGATCGAAAAGACAGTTATGGGTCTCAAGACTGGCGCAATCACTCAAATGGGCGCGATCCAAGAACTCCAGAAGACCCAAGCACTCTTGCTTCAAGATGGCAAGATCGTCGAGGCCCAAGAAGTTACCATGGCTCTCCGAGCCCTTCAAAGCGGCGACAATAGCTCCGCTGAGAAAACGCTCATGGGCACCTTCGTCAACCTCGACACCGGAAAATCGAGTAAGTAATGTCTTAAGTCCCCTCTCCCACGCCTTGATGGGAGAGGGGGTTGGGATGGGGGTTTTGTTGCTCAACTTTGAAATAGTTTGAAACGAAAAGAAGACCAATATCTTGAGTCGATTTTCCGCTTGAACGAGCCTGGAGTAGCCGGACTCAGCTTCGAATACGACGATGCCAATGACAAAAGCTGTTGGTAAATGACGTCTTGACGGTTGTAATTACATTTGATTGGCGAGACCGATATTTCGATGCGAAGGTTTTCTCCAAAGATCGTTACCGTATGCTAGTCGAGAACAAGAATTCCCTCAAATACATTCAAATCTACGACCAGACCAAATACATCCGTAGCTTGTGCAAAAAGTCGAATGAAATCCTCTCCGACCTCCAATTTGACTATTCTGCCAAATGCACCAGTCAACTTAATGACGCCTTCCACGCGTTTGAGCACAAAGCCCTTAAATTCGGCCCAGATGTACCCCAAGGCACCAATGAGACGGTGCCGAAAATTTGGAGGTCTATGCCAAAGGTTCCAGCTGACTCAGGGTCCGCCAAAGAAACACGAATCGAACCTCCTTTCGTGACTGTATTTAAGAATCTGATCTGGCGAGTAAGTGGCCTCCTCAGGCGTCCGAAGAAATGACAACAGGTACGTCATCAAGTCATACTTCTGATTTGTGAAGCTGCACCTCCATCCAATCCACCCTCAGCAACCTCGAAATCACGAACGGCTTCATCGTCGCCCCAATGATGACGTACTCTAGTCTCGATAGCGGCTTCATTTCGCCCGACGAGTTGCCGTACCTCTCCGGAGGGCCGAAGGCTCGATTGGATGTCAGCCCAGGTCGAGAGGATTTGCGACTGGACGAAGTCCCAAGCAAATTCTTGAGGCCTGGGTAGGAATCGAAACCTGTCTTTTCCACGGTCGCTCGATCAGGTTTTGAACTCCCCTCGGCCGCGAGCTTGGGAACCGGAAACCTGATTGACCGAGCGGCCCTCCGCCGACTTGTCGGCACAACGATCCAATACAATGATCCGATATTGAATGGGCGACCAATGGCCAACAGTCTGCGCCTCCGGCTAGAAGTACTGTCCCGCCTCGGAATATAGTGTCGTAACCTCGTCATTTAGATTCGCAACCTTGGAACGCATTGCCCGTCGCCAACGTTCAATCCATCAACGATGTCAAATTGGATCGCAGGCGTTCTCGAACAAGTGTTCCGAGGCGCAACCGTCAATGATATTCACTCAAGCCTGAATGCGACAAAAGTCGACCGAGTGATCCGTCCACGAAATCAAGATCAAGTTTCCGAGCTCGTCAAAACTCTATCCGCCGAGGGCAAGAGATTAAGCATCGCTGGTGGCCGCCACAGCATGGGCAGCCAACAATTTTCAACTGGCGACACCTTACTAGATGCGCGAAGCTTAAATCAGATAAACGACCTGAACCCCCAAACCGGAATTCTCTCGGTGGGAGCGGGCATTCAATGGCCAGAATTGCTTCAAAAGTTAACCAGCCTTCAACAAGGAAAAAGTGAATCCTGGACGTTTCGACAAAAGCAGACCGGAGGCGATCGCATGAGCCTAGCCGGAGCTCTCGCCTCAAACATTCACAGCCGGGGCTTAACGTTTAAACCCATGATTGACGATGTTGAAAGTTTCACTCTCGTCGGACCCAGCGGAGAGGCAAACGAAATCAAGCGTGGTAACCCCATTTTCAATCTCGCCATCGGAGGCTACGGTCTTTTTGGTGTCGTCACCGAAGTAAAAATGCGCCTGATTAAGCGCCACAAACTGCGACGCAATGTCGAAATTCGCAGTATCGAAGGCATCATAGACGCATTCAATGAGAAGATTGATCAGGGTTATGAATACGGAGACTTCCAATTCGCCGTCGATCCAAAATCCGAGGACTTTCTACGTAAGGGCGTTTTTTCTCTGTATGAGCCGGTTCCCGAAGAAACGACGATTCCCGAGGCTCAACAATCCATCCCAAGTCGAGCGTTCCGCTATATGGTCCAGCTAGCCCATGACGATCCAAGTAAAGCTTTTGAGCTCTACACTGGGTTCTATCGAAAGACCCACAATCAAATCTATTGGTCAGATGAACATCAAATGGCGGCGTATCTCGACGGCTATCATAAGAAACTGGATCGTACGCTCAAGGCAACCTGCAAAGGCTCCGAAATGATCACGGAACTTTATGTTCCTCGAAGGGACCTGGAGGCGTTTCTTTCTCTGGCACGAATCGAGCTTCGAAAACTCAAGGGAAAAGTCATCTATGGAACGATTC
>JAYVXG010000078.1:0-2560 GCA_043785475.1 Armatimonadota bacterium | reverse complement strand
TTGCGAGCGGCATGGGGTGGTGTTGCACCAAGCGCACCTTACTCCGAAGCGTGCGACTTCAATGGTGATGGCATCATTGGCGTCACCGACTTCAACATCATGCGTGCAAGTTGGGGCGCAATCGGCGATAACTAAGGCATCGGCCTCTCGGTTAAAGTCATGACAGAGACGGGCTCTCAAAAATTCATTTGAGAGTCCGTCTTAATACTTGTATTTTGAAAAAAACAAAACTTATGAAAAATCTTGGACTACTTACTTTCGTGGCTTTATGCTTGTCAAGCATCGGGCACGCCCAGTCCGTCGGAAAGACGGTCACATTGAATACGAAGCCCGTTGTGGAAACGACGGCTCAAATTATGAACCGAACTCGTCTGTATGGGCCGAAGCTCCCGTATCGAGTATCAAAAAGCACGGAAACCGAGCACGAGATAATTCGCGCAAATCTACGACAAAATCCTCGATCGATGGCATCTGCTACTTGGCCACTTCAGATCGGAGATCGACCGACGGTTAGTGGACCGGGCAAATCCTCTCGGCCACCGTACTTTGCGGTTGGAGGAAACTTTGGTGGCCCAAAGTCTTCTGAGAGCCCTTATGTACCGCCCGATACGGATGGCGACGTCAGCCTCAGTTCGGTTGTTGCCCAAGCAAATGGCCGAATTCGGTCCTACGATCGTCTGGGCAATGCCGGTGCGCTCAATACCGACGCGGACAGCTTTTTTGCTTCTGTTCGAAGCTCGATCGTCGTCGATCCGCGAGTGGTTTTCGATCGAATTTCGCAACGGTGGTTTATCGAAGGAATCGATGAAGGAAGTCCAAATAATCGAATCTGCTTTGCGGTGAGCAACGGGGAAAACATTACGGCGTCGACAACCTGGACATTCTTCCAGTTTTCGCAGAACATCGGAGGAGGAGTGGACGGCTTTGCTGACTATGTGACCATGGGAGTGGATGCCAACGGCGTCTATTTTGGTTCCAACCGATTCGGCGGAGCGTTTAATTGCGACCTGTTTGCGGTAAATAAGGCGAGCTTGCTCGGGGGAACCTTGACCGTCACTGTTTTTCACAATATTATCTCGGGAGGGGTGGGTATGTTCACTCCTTGGCCTTGTACAAACGACGATCCGGCCGCCAACGTTATGTTTGTGATTGGTGCTGACATCAATGCTTTTGGACAGCTTGACTATCGTCGGATCACATTTTCTGGAGGGGCATTTAGTCTTTCGGCAAACGGAGTAATGGTAGTTCCCTCCACTGGTAACCCGATTCCAATGCCCATACCCATTTCATCAACCACGACCGGATCGCTCGACGCACTTGATGATCGACTGTTTTACGCTCGGGTTTGTAGGAACCGTTTGACGGGGGCCGTGAATGTCCACACCGCGCATGGTGTCCGGATGGACAGCACAGGTGTGGGTTCTAACACAGGAGACCGAGATGGTGCCCGATGGTACAACAATGGAAACATTTATTCGGGCACGCCGGTACTTACAGCTGCGGGTACGGTGGTCGATAGTTCCGCCACACCGATGTTCTGCACAATGCCTTCGGTAACAATGAATGGACAAGGGCATGAATTTGTTGGGTTTTCGACGGGAAATTCCACGAATTCTCCGGGGATTGGAGGAGCATTCCGGCAAAGCACCGACTCGCTATTGACTTCCCCAACGTTGATTACGGCGGGGGCCAATTACTACGATCTCCAGCACGGAACGAACCCAAAACGATGGGGTGATTATTCGTTTACCATGGTTGATCCGCGAGACATGATGAGCGTCTGGACTTTCCAAGAATGCTGCAGTGCAAATAACCAGTGGCAAGTTCGAGTAATCAAGATATTGGCACCGGCCCCAACAATTTCTTCGTTCGGTCCAAGTTCCGCAATTCAGGGTCAGACCCTCAATGTAGCCATTTCGGGAGCCGGGATCTTTGACCCCGACGCGACTTATCCCGACCACTTGGCGGTTACATTCGGTCCTGGTGTCACGATGAATTCGGTTACTTGGGTCAATGACACTCAGGCAACGGTGAACATTACGGTATCGTTGACGGCTGGGCTCGGTGCGAGAACGGTTACGCTAACGAACCCTGATGGACAAACTGTTGGCAGTTCCTTTACGATCAATCCCAATCCTAAACCAATTACTGGGACACTGACTTTGCAGGGATACACGGGTGCCGTAGGTGGGCTCCAATTCGTCTACGAGATTCGTGATAGCGGCACAAACGCTCTTATCGAAACTCAAACATTGACCGGGCTTGGTTCTGGAAACACGTTTAGCTTCACTACCAATCAGCCAGCGGGAAGCTACAAGTTGAGAATTCGAGGTGTCAACCGATTCCTCGCGTCTTCTCAGCCAATAACGCTGTCCTCGTCCGGGGCATCTGGATTGAGCTATTCTCTGACCAACGGTGATGCGAGTGCAGATAATATTGTTGGAGTTGCGGACTTCAACCTGTTGCGAGCGGCATGGGGTGGTGTTGCACCAAGCGCACCTTACTCCGAAGCGTGCGACTTCAATGGTGATGGCATCATTGGCGTCACCGACTTCAACAT
>JAYVXG010000077.1:0-2561 GCA_043785475.1 Armatimonadota bacterium | reverse complement strand
AGTGCCCGGCGAACAGGGCCGACCAAAAACCTTCTCGTCGAGCTGTTTTGCCTTCGTCTGGACCGGTTCCGCCGGGCCCGATTTCGCCAAAAAACAATGGCTTTGGTCCTGGGTTCGGAGTACCGGCGATCATTCCCGCAACGCTTGCCGGGTATCCATGCCCTTGGAAGTAGTCCGCCTGCCCCCAAATCGGCTTATCGAGTTCAGAGCTGGTCGTAATCAAATGGTGGTTGGTATCGATTGACCGAACGTATTTGCCCATTTCGTCGTGCCATTTGCCGACGGTTTCCCAGTCGCTCTTCTCGCGGATTCGGTCGACGAATTGAACTTCGTTAAACAGTTCCCACGCCATGATTGATGTCGAATAGCCGTATCTCGCCACGAAGTACCGGAGCAACATCTTGGTGCGTCTCTTCGCCTCGGGGTCGCTGAAAAACTCGGCGGCGGTCTTGAGAAATCCGCCATTTTTGGCGTTCCAAGGGTGCTCCAGCCAGTTGGGATTGACTGACGAAGAGAACATTCCGTGGTGGAAGCAAACAAATTGGAAGTAAATCCCGTTGGTCTCGGCGCTTTTGATGACCGTGTCCCATCGGTCTAACGCGACCTCGCTCATCCAATTATCTTTCGGGTTAGGAGAGTTCGTCATCCAATACGGGTTGCGATTATCCCAGTGGCAGGCCCAGACTCGCGACCAGTTCATGCTTGCTTTTTTCATCATGGGGAAGTACGACTGCACCGGTTTGGTTGGACCAGAGCCCCACGCGACGTCAATTCCGACTGGCCAGAATGGATCACCGTTCGATTTCTTAAACCATTTCCCGTCGGTCTGAATCATGTCAGTCGGTTGCTTGTTTGGCACGTTGACGGCGAAAAGCTTGCCGGCGAGCCTCCCATTGACGGTTATGTTGAGGTTGTAGGTGCCTGGCTCGGGTAGGTACCCCTTCACTTCCCACTTACCGTGAGTAAAGAAAGCAATGCGCTCCGTAATCTTGCCACGGCTCGACTTAAAGCCCACCCGAACGTCATTCACCGCCGGATCAAATGGGTTTCCCTGCGTTACAATGGGCAGCACAACGTCAATTGGCCCAAAAAGAGTTGGTGCGGCAGCTACGACAATTGGAAGAAAAAGCATCGGCATTTGTGTTTACCCTCTTTTGTAAACGCTGAGTTCCAGCAACCGTGTTGCCGATCTTCACCACATTCCGGGGGGTTTCTCTGCATTCAGAGGTCAAAGCGCCTCGAAATTATCCCCGGAAGCCACTTCGTGGGCTCACGTAGGGACTTGTCGTCATCCGGTTAAGGTCGGGCCACGTCAAACACATTTAACCCCGCTCACAACCTTGACTCGTCATCTGAAAATTTTTGTGATGCAATCCAGTTCGCAATTAGCGGCGAGCCACTGCGTGGGCGAGGTAGTTTTGGGTGAGTGAGGCCTTATCCGGGTGGCACGGTTAACGACCCCTGCGAAGCTGAGAGTTACCTGTGTGAAATGGTTGTCCATTTAGCGACCTCACTGTCATTCTATCACTTCATCCATCGCAAAGGCTTGCGGCTAGCCACAGTGTGGGCGGGGTAGTTTTGTGTGAGTGAAGCCTTATCCGGGTGGCACGGTTAACGACCCCTGCGAAGCTGAGAGTTAACCGTGAGAAACCTTCGGGCGCGCTTACCACCTTGCATATTCTAACTCCAATTCAGCCATATAGTGGCACTTGATTTCACCTTCAACTTCATTCACATACCAATTGGCCGAAGACCATCGATATTTCGCAGATTCGTCTACCAGTCCTTTCTTCACTGGACTTCGGTGAATATAATTGATGACCTTAATTCTGGTTTCGGCTTTCGTGACATCGCGATCGTAGACTCCACCACTACGTTCCCAGAGGTCAGTCTCGATCCAACTCCGGCTCTTGGCGCTGCATGATGGTCCTTGTTTGATTGACTTGAGAATCTTGGACATGTCGTAGATTTCATTCATTGGGAGAATGAGAAGATGGACCTGGTCATGCATGAAGACGTTGGCAAGGACAATTAAATTGTGAGTTGTTTCCGCCTTATTGATTCTCGTAGCCAAGAGTTTGCAGATCTCGTCATTCTTGAGAAACGGCTTGCGATGAAAAGTTGAAAAGGTTAGGTAGTGCGAGTGACCGGGTTCATTCCAAAATTTCCTGGTTTTGAGTTTGTTTGGCTGGTTCACTCTAAAGAAATTTACCTTTTTCAAAGGGCTATTACACTGGCAACTCTCAACTGCGTAGGGGTCGCTGCCAGTGCCACCCGGAAATCTACCCCTCTCACGCAGTGACTCGTCGGAATCCCGTTTTCTCGCAGTGTTTTGACGGCAAGTCGTTCGTAACCTCCGCTACTCTCAAGTACAACTTCTGCACCTGAAGGAAGCATCCCCACAAGCTTTTGAAGCCCTTGTCTTGAGTTCTCGACCCAGGAGTGCTTAAGGCCGGGAACCTGTGACCGGTTCCCCTTAAACGTTCCGCTTGTGAGTTGTATGTTTCTGGTTTAGACTAAGAGCAATTACAATGGCAAAACCAAAGAGATATACAGAAGAA
>JAYVXG010000076.1:0-8498 GCA_043785475.1 Armatimonadota bacterium | reverse complement strand
GTGCCGGACCAGCCATGATTTCACTTTTACTCGTCGGACTTTCTTTGGGGCACCCATTTGCCAATTCAGCCGTTGGAGAACCGGTCGACATCGCTTCGAGTGCGTATCAATACCGAGCAAATCGCCCCCCGCAAGCGAGTCCTCCCGAGAGCTTAATCGCGGTCAAGTACGCCGCTCATCAACCCCTCAATCAGCCCCTCGATGAGGCGGCTCCGGGAGTCCAGCAGTGCTTGACGAGTCTGATTTGGGAGGAAATTCGCCCAATTCAAACTCTTGAACTAACGTGGCCTCCTACATATCCCAATCAGCCAACGCCAAACGACCTCGAAATCAGTGCCCTCATCAACAATGGAGCATCCAGCTCTTGGTGGAACAATCTCAGCTCGGTCGTCCAACCCATCAAACCCGTGGTTTCCAGGGATGGTCGCACCTACCGATATCCAATCGGGCTTAATACGTGTGGAATTATTGTTTCAACCCCGAAGCGCACGGAATCATTAATGTATTCCATTCCTACAGTTCGGGTCCTTGTTCCAGAAACTTGGAAGTCGATGGATGTTGAAATTGAATGGGGATTTGACAAAGCAAATGTCGCGAAGGACTATTCAGGACACATTGAGACCTACGATGCCAGGGTTTCCCAATTGCACCCCGTAACCTCAGATATCCGAACCAAGGCAAATGACTTAGCGTGGCAATCTTCAGGCAGCCAATCCGGTCGGCGCGGCCTCGCGATGAACCTGTTCTACATGGGCACGGCGAAATGGCGAAAACAGCAGATGTACACCACTCAAGCCGACGACGTCGCCCGTTCAATTGTTACGGTGAAGACCAAATCAGGAAGTTTCTCGTTCCTTGCCGCCGACCTCGAAAACGGCCCAATCTACGCTCCGGAGTACGGATTCTTTGTAAGGCGAACCAGCTCCTTGTCTCCAAGTAAGCCAGCCCCGGTGCTGCGAACCGCCACGCAAACCATAAACAACAGGATGAATGCCATAGCCGGCGACGCCCGGGTCAAAGGTTGGGGTTCCGATGCAACACCGTGGTTTGGCGCAAACAGCATCGACGAGGCAATTGCACCACTCGGAATCAAACTTCCGGCGAAGTGCGTTGCGATCCATCCGGGTCAATTCGTCGACGCAACAACTGAGTGGCGGAGCCCGATTGAAGGTCGAATCGCGATTAAGGCAAATCTCACTCATGCTCAGCAAGGCAGTAACGGAATTGATTGGTCAATCCTTCGAGAAACGGAGCGAGAATCAACTATCGTGAAGCAAGGATCAACTAGTGGCTCGGGCACCCAAGCGGTTCAAACCGATCCGATCAAAGTCATGCCTGGAGACAGAATCTCGCTGGTCATTGGGCCAAAAGGCGATCATCGTTTTGACACCACCGTTCTCGATTACTCGGTTAATGAACTCGATGGTTCTCGGCGAAGCTGGAATCTGGCGCACGATGTTGGCGGTTCCATCCTATTTGGCAATCCTCATTCGGATAGCTTCGGTCACAAAGACGTCTGGCGATTTGGATCTCGCACCGCGATTCAGCCCGATCGAAACCCATCCGACCCACCGATCAAACTCGCTTCGACCGCAACCAGTGCTCGTCAATTCTTGGCTGAGTTAAAAGCTCGCAACCTCGAAACAACACGAGAGAAGACGCGGCACCACGCCGAACAAACTTGGCTCGGGGCCGTGACGGCAACCCGAGGAAATAACCTCCCGCACCATCCAGCTCCTCCGTCCGGAACCGAGCCAACGATGCAAGTCGACGTTCCCTCTGACCGGCTCAACGCCCAATGGAAACTGGGAACTTGGCACCTTCTTCGCCACTGCGGGGTCAATCCGACGACGGGGAAACTGTGGTTCAACGACTTCCCTTACGGCATTCTCGCGGCCGAAACTTATCTCGTGCTGTCGGTTCTCGACCAGATGGGATCGCACGATGCCGCCGCCGCCGGATTCGACCAATGGCTCTCAATGCCGATGGAACGCGAACGGCCAGTCGGGCTCTTTACCGAGGCTCGGGGAGTGTTTTCTAACGCCGTCGGTCCCGATGGCTACGGCGGGAACATGGACACGATCCACGCGTTCGGACCGGGTTCGATTGGCTGGGCTTTGGCTCAGCACTTCAACATGACCGGGGACACAAAGTGGCTGATCGCGAACAAGTCAAGGATGATCGCCAATGCAGACTGGATTCTGCGGCAACGACAAGTCATGGCCAATTCGGTTCCTGGCGGCAAGAGACTTTGGATCAACGGCCTGCAACCGGCCTTGCAAGTGACGCCCGACAGTGGCGGCCTGTGGATGCAGTTTTACGAGTGCGAAGCGTATTACCTATCCGCGGTTACTAAGCTCGCCGAAGCCGTCATGGTTGTCGATCCAATTGAGGGGAAACGACTTACCAGCGAAGCCGAAGGATATCGAAAAGACTTGAAAGTCGCGGTCGAACGCTCGATTGAACGTTCTCCAGTTGTGGCAGTTCGCGATGGAACGTATCATTCAGTCATTCCGTTTGCGGCTTACGTTCGCGGACTCAGCGTCGGGGCGTGGGGATGGCAACGAGAAGGGTCAGGCAGTCACGTCGGTCCGCTGTATTGGGACACCGTGCAATCGGCCGCAGCTCTGATCAGTCCAGCGGGTTTGCTGCCCGCGAACGACGTCCGGGTTCAAGGGTATCTCGATGTGCTCGAAGATCGGGTACTTCTTGAGAATCAAAACGTTGGAGATCGAGACTGGTTTCAAGCGGGATGGCAATATCAGGGCGGGCTGGAAAGAACGGCCAATATGCATCTTGCCGCCGACGACGTTCCGGTATTCCTCCGCTCGTTCCTGAACTGCTACGCGGTTGATATCCTCCCCAATGATGGATATACATTTAATGAGCACGCCGTTCATGGCCCTCCCGACAAGATTTTTGAAGAAGCTGCATTTCTTGAGCGATTCCGCAATCTGCTAATTATGGAGGATGGTCAGAGTCTTTGGCTTGACCGCGCCGCTCCCCGTGAATGGCTGGAGCAAGGGAAGAAAATTGCAGTGCGAAGTGCTCCTAGTAACTTTGGAGTTGTGGCCTACGAAATTGTCTCAGATGCGGATCACGGCAAGATAACCGCAACTATTGAAGTGCCATCGAGAAAACCTGCAAAAGAAGTGCTCCTTCGCGTTCGCCATCCCAAATCAAACCGAATTAAGTCTGTGTTCGTGAACGGAAAACTTTGGTCGGACTTTGACCCAATCCGTGAGCTAGTCATACTTCACGGATTGAAAGGCAAAGTAACGGCAGAGACGAGATACTAAAACTACGAGAGAGCGGTTGATCCACGCTCGTTGTTTCGGATTCGGACGACTTCCTCAACGGGAATGACGAAGATTTTCCCATCTCCAATTTCGCCAGTGGTTGCGGTCCGTTGAATCGCTTCAACGGTCTTATTGAGATATGGCTCGGACACTACGATATCGATTCTCACGCGAGCGGTTAAACCGTCTCCGTGGCTGCCTCCGCGAAACGAGTGGGTGACTCCGCGCAATCGGCCAGAACCGCGACACTCAATCTTGGTAATCATCGTCACTTCAATCTCGTGAAGAGCTTCACGGACTTCGTCGAATTTGTCGGGTCGAATGTTCGCTTCGATCTTGTACATGTTCATAATTTCTGTTTCTCCAATAAGTAATGGTTTCTATTTCAGGACGCCAGTAAAGGGCGAAAGGGAGGTTTTGTTTCCCGCCATCGAGATGAAGGCAGGAAAGTTTTTGTCGATTAGAACTGGGACGGATACGCTTCAATTCCGTGTTCGAAGATGTCCAAACCACCTTCTCCAAGTTCTCCTTTTTCTTCGACACGCAGGTTCCATGGGTACGGCAACTTACGAATAACCCACATCAGAACAAAGGCAATTGCAAATGTCGCAGCAACAATGATTACGTTGCCCAACAATTGAGCAATAAGAACCTTTCCTCCTCCACCGAAGAAGAGACCTGCCACCGGTGCGGAGTCATCGGCACCAGTCGGTCCGGTCGACCCATATTTGCCACAGGCAAACAAGCCCAGCGACAGGGTCCCCCAGATGCCGCAGACCCCGTGAACCGTTACGGCACCGACCGGATCGTCAATACGAAGCCACTCTAGCACGTTGACCCCAATATAGACGAGAATTCCCGCAACGAGTCCTAGAAGCAACGATCCTCCGGGACTCACCCAATAGCACGGACAAGTAATTGCTACCAAGCCACCAAGAAATCCGTTGATGGTATATCCAACGTCAAATTTGCCCTTTGTTGGCCCAAACCAAAGGGCAGCCAGCATGGCACCGAGACCACCGGTACATGCCGCTAAGGTCGTATTGGTCGCAATGCGGCCGATGCCTTGAGCATCCATCGCCGAAAGCGTAGAACCGGGGTTAAATCCGAACCAGCCAAACCAAAGAAGGAAGGCACCGAGTGCCGCTACAACCAAGTTGTGAGGAACCGGCATACCTCCTTTCTCTTTGTCATCACGAGCGAAGATTCGCCCCAGGCGAGGACCAAGAACAATGGCACCCGCTAAGGAGATAACTCCTCCAATTGTGTGAACAACCGTCGAACCAGCAAAGTCTCGGAAACTATTTCCAAGGGCCGGAAGCCAATGCCCTTCTGTTCCCATGAGCGCGAGAAAGCCGTCTGGCCCCCATGCCCAGTGACCAATAATCGGATAAATGAATCCAGTGACACCAATGGAATACAAAATATCGCCCCGGAAACTCGTTCTGCCAATCATCGCACCCGAGGTAATTGTGGAACAAGTATCCGCGAACGCAAATTGGAAAATCCAGTGCGCGAGGATTGGAATCCCAGTTGTTCCAAAGGTGAGCGGAGTGCCCGAAAGGAAGAACCAATGGGTCCCGACGAACCCGTTTCCTTCGCTAAACATGAATCCGTAGCCAATTGCCCAAAAGAGAATTCCGCAAAGACACGTGTCGAAAATACACTCCATCAACACATTTACGGTTTCCTTTTGACGGGCAAAACCAGCCTCCAGCATGACAAACCCTGCTTGCATACCAAAGACGAGAGCGGCCCCAATCACCGTCCACATCGTATTTATTGCATTGATCGAGGCAGTTTCGTGAGCGGTGTACGTTTCGGCTGCCATTGCGCGACTGCCAGTGAACATTGGTACAACCACGAACATAGCGATTAGGATCAAGGCGACGCCAATCATCTTGCCGCCGAATACCGCGGCGAAAAGTTTAATCTTGTCTTTTTGGGTCATGGGTTCGCGAGATTTGCGAACAGCATTGTGACCAAACTCTTTTAAGCCAAAGAGTCGTCGAGCGAGGGCAATCGTTCTCATCGATCTTGCCTCTCGCAAATGTCAAATCGAAAATCCGAAGATTTCGGCGCACGATTGAAAGAAATGTAGTCCATGTCGGGGTCCTGTTATTTCTGTTCGTTCAGAAGGGCCCGCAACACTGCAGATGATGGATTGTAGAGCATTCGCGGCTCAATGTCAATACAAAATCAGTATTTACATTTAATTTTTTCACAATTAGCCTAATTTGGAACAATTTAATGTCAATTCTAACAACAATTAGACAAAATTGTCGGTAATGCTTGTATTGTTTGCTCGATCTTGGTAGCATTGGGGAGCTTCTTCAAGGGCGAACGAAGCAAGGAACTTATGAAGAGAATTTTATTTTTCGCCCTTGGCGCGATTCTAACTAGCTCGACCTTCGCTGCTGACAATAAGGACTTTACGTTCTCGGGTTGGGCAGACTTTTATTACCAATACGACTTCAACCACTCTCCGATTGGCACCAACCTGACGGGTCGGGGATTCGACAACCGAGCGAATACCTTCGAGCTTGCAAGCGCACAGTTCAACATCAAATACGGTAAAAAGGGCGGTCCTTTCGCTGTGACTCTCGATCTTGGAGTTGGAAGAAACGCTCAAATCAGCAGTCGTTTTGATGCCGCTAACAACAACAAAAATCAAATCGTCCAGCAATTGTTCGTTTCGTTGCCACAAAAAGACGGCTCCACGCTAGACCTCGGCAAGTTCAACACGTGGATTGGATTTGAATCCGGTTACACGGTGGACAACCCAAACTATTCGCTAGGAACGCTTTGGAACTACGCCCAGCCAACCTGGCATGTTGGGCTTCGATGGACTAAGCCTCTGACCGAAACTTCAACCGCGGCACTCTATGCGGTCAATGGCTGGAACGAAACCAGCGACACCAACAGCAGCAAGACATTTGGTGCTTCCCTTTCGAAGAGCGTTACCAAGAAACTCTCGGCCACGTGGAGCTATATCGGCGGCAAAGAAGGCACCAACGGCATTGGCTTGCCAAATCCTGGCCAATCGGATGTTCACATGGCCGATCTGATTGCGACCTACTCGGTTTCAGATAAGCACGCTTTGGTGTTCAATGGTGACTACGCATCGTCGTCGGGAGCTAACAGCGGGCACTGGTACGGAATGTCTTTGTATTCAAATCACAAACTCAGTGAGACAAACGATGCGTCAATACGATTTTCTGCGCTCCACGATCCCCAAAATCTTCGCGGTGCCGGTGCGTCGGTTAGTTCCTGGACCGGGACATATAATATGAAAGTGAACTCCGCCTCAACGTGGCGGTTCGAGTTCCGATTCGATCAAGCCAATGCCAACCTCTTCGAGAACGGATCCTCCGGGTCCTCGAATAGCCGAACCACGGTTACAATCGCCCACGTGATTCGGTTCTGATCCCATCTGCCTGGTCCAGGCTCACCTGGGCCAGGCAGTTTCTAATTGGCGAAGCAACGTTGAAGTACGAGATACCCCTGAACGGAATGAATGTCATGAAACTCCGATCTCAATAGGAGAAAATGCTGGACGTGAACTTAAATGGCTCGATCAACCCATCGTAAATGGAAACCTCCTACAAGTGCTTAAGCGGCGCAATATATCACGGAACTAAGACCGGAAGTAGTGGATGCAAATCAATTGCGGGAGCTGGGCGCGCAGTCAACCTTCAAATATTATCTGCCGCGGCTATTAAAATCTCTTACTGGCAAGTGATGGACCGAAATACCTATACAATTCATCGCCAGGTCAATATTTTGAGTTACGTGCCCACTCAAAACAGCCTACTTGCTATTTTGATGTACGCTTTCGCCCATTCTCACCCTCTTTACTTATTGTCGGGTTGGATAATTGCCGGGCGCATAATTTTGTACCTACGTGAAATTCGCCGATGAGGAGTTTTGAAATGATCAATACAACTATAAAGTACATCGTTTACACACATACGGGCGGAGGTGTGCGCCATCACAATTTCGGCACGACAAACAACATCATCGATGAAGCTGACGGACACGCCTCAACCGGAGACGTCATTAATGCGCTCGGTTTCCCAACCTTGCCTTTCGGACCGGACACTCTGCCATTTGCCTTTATGTCGGTACACGGAGCGGCGGATGGGAACCACCTGTACACGAGCCCGGGAAATCAAACTGTTCCTGTTGGTACCAGCAACATTGATATCTTTGTGGTTTACGCCCCTCCAGGAGGAATTGGTGGGTCGGGTGGAGGTCCGGGAATCTGGGTAGATGCATTCAATGTAGATACTGGAAGTTTCTCGGACAGCCTCGACTTTGTCAAAATTCTAACTCCGCCGACTCCTCCGGACACGATTAACTCCGCAATGTCGATATTCGTCAATCTTGACGGCAGCGTCTCTACGGCCACGGCAGAGAATGTTCGGGCACAGGATCATGTTGACGGTGTGCCGTTTGTCGAATGGAAGAGAATAACGGGGGTGCCGACCATTCATTCCTCTCCTCAGATCAATTTGACGCAAGGGGAAACCGGTGAAATTTGGTTCGCCTTCTACCAAACACCGACGCCACCGACATTCTCGCTACCGAATCTTGAGCAACTGATGAGTGAAGGAATATTTCTCTTCGTGGGCGACGACACCTGCGGAAACGGTGGTCGCTGGTTTGGACCGGGTCACGGACCAATTGGGCCAGGACCAGGAACATTCAGAATTTCGCTGAGCAAGGAAGTAGTGTCAAAGTTGAGCCCCCTTCAGCAGAAGCAGCTGAAGGGGATCATGGATAAATATCCGGCGACTGCCCAGGCCGCACTCGTCTCAATGACAAATGTGTTGAACGACATTGGGGCAATTAACGATATGGTGTCTGGAAAAAAATCTCGCTAACAAAAACTACGCATTTAACGTGGGTGAAATGGATGTGGACGACCGATGTTGCCTGCATCCATCTCGGAAAAATATACTTTCCGTTGCGCGGTGTTCTCAAGTGCTAAAATCCTCTCATGAAGTGGATTCTTCTTTGCGCCCTCGCCATGACTTTCGTGGCTCCGCGGGCAAAACCGAAGGTCGTTATCCAGACCTCGATGGGCGACATTACCGTTGAACTCGAAGCTGAAAAAGCTCCGAATACCACCAAGAATTTTTTGCGGTATGTCAACGCTGGACGGTACATAGCAGGAAAAATTCATCGCACTGTCAC
>JAYVXG010000075.1:0-2575 GCA_043785475.1 Armatimonadota bacterium | reverse complement strand
CCAAGGCACTGCTTGATTTCGCCAAAACCAGTAAGAAGCTCGTCGTAAAAGGCGGCTACTTCGGCGGCAAAGCATTTACAGCACAAGAAGTCGATACGCTTTCGAAGCTTCCTCCGCGCGATGTTCTCATCTCGCAGATTATCGGCACTATTGCTGCTCCTATCTCCACCCTCGTCGCGACGATCGAAGCCATTTATGCGGAGCCTATCCGTACGATTGGTGCGGTTGCCGATAAGGCCAACGGAGTTGAAGCCGCTTAAGAGCAGTCCCCCCGAATCTCGTAAGGATTCCCTGACAAATTTTAGAAACACAAGAGAAAAGAAATGGCAAGCACAATTGAAAAGATCGTTGATTCGATCGGCGCATTAACTGCAATCGAGCTCAGCGAGCTCAAAACAGCCCTCGAAGACAAGTTCGGCGTAACCGCTGCAGCTCCTTCATTCAACCCAGCAATGTTCGCAGGAATGGCTCCTGCTGGCGGCGGCGCAGCAGAAGCAGAAGAGAAGACAGCATTTGATGTCGTTCTTACTGGCGCTGGCGAAACCAAGCTCCAAGTTATTAAGGTCGTTCGAGAGTTGACCGGACTTGGACTTAAAGAAGCGAAGGACCTCGTTGATGGCGCTCCACAGCCAATCAAGACGGGCGTCACGAAGGACGAAGCCGATACGATTAAGAAGCAGGTTGAAGAAGCCGGCGGACGAGTCGACATTAAGTAAGGCTTATCCTTTACCAAAGAAAAGCCCATCCGAGCTTCGGATGGGCTTTTTTTGATCAGTGTGTGTTGCCCGATAATATCAACGAACTTGGGCGTAATGCAAGAACTTCAAAGGCAAACGACAATAATATATTTGATAAGTTGACGACTTTTTTGACGCCTTTCACCCTTTTGTGTGTACAATAGCCTGTACATGATTCTTCCCTTCTTTCTTTTGACATCAGCTATCACCTGCGCGGGCGTATCCTTCGATCATATAGAATCGGAGCAAGGAAATACCAATCTTAATTTTCCCTCCGTCGGCTTCGTTCCACAAACTTTTACTGGAAACACTGTGAAGCTGACTGTCTCTTCGTCATCCACAGCCTTGGGTCTCAACAACCATAGAAGCGTGTCGGATTCTCATGTTGGCAATGCCATATTCAAATTTGAATTGTCGTCGGTAGACTATCCGCCGCCGGATGGTGAGGTTACCGTAATATATACAATGTACGAGCAAGCATCGGCTTCCGCGCAGACCAACAACAATGCGACCGCGTACGGGCATTCTGGTACATCATGGTTTAGACATCGAGCAAAAGCACAGATAGCAGATGACGATGGAGCTGCGTCGCAAGCTAATCCAAACCCTGTGGTCTCAAAGAAAAAACTCGCCAAATACCACTCCGTTAACTGGACAGATTCCACGTATGGGTATTACCACTGTTTTGTGGCTTACAATACCAAGGATCTGTCCGCAGATAGCTGGGCCGTTTACAATGGCTCGCACACTGGTAATATTCCGGAAGGTACAGGTTCAGGAACTGCCTATAATAAAGCCACCTTTGCTTCTGCCAAATTCGGAACTGGTTCATCGGCTGGGCTGCAACTCAATGCACTCGGTTCTTTGTCTGACCGAAATCTGCTTCTCTCATTGACGAATCAATATGGTTCACCCCTCGATGAATACTTCAATGATACGGTCGGCGGGCTCTCTGATTTAGAATTTGATATAAGCTCCAGTGGAACATATTTCGTGACAATTTCGGGGCAAGGAATGTTGAGGAAGAAGATTTCTGTTACTCTTGTACCGGGTTCAACCGCCAATATCGGTAACGTGGCGACGTACCTCGGCGACATAAATGGCGACAATATCATCGACAGTGCCGACACAGCGGCAATAAACAGCTATTTAGGAGTAAGTTCCGGAACAAACCGATGGATCTACGGAGACTCCGGGAGCGACGTTTGTGGTCGAGATTGCGATCTCAACAATGACGGAATAGTCAATTCTGCGGATTTGGCTATCGCCACGGCTAACCTCAATCGAGTGGGTGATTGATCATTTAATTTGAGTGAGAGAATGTGATCTCTCGAATAATTGGAATCTGTCAATAATATTGCTATGCTTGCTAATTACCTATTCATGATGTTGTCGGGACATGACACCGATACCTCGCTAAAGGCGCACTTTATCGGATCAATGTCTGATCGTGATGTCGAATTCAATGTGGTTGACACAAAGACGAAAAAGATTATCGACGATTTCGGCACTTGGTCGACCAATGGGAATATTGACGTTTCATTTCCAATCATAAGGAAATCTGTTTACCGCGTGAGGATTTCGTCTTACGGAATGTTGACTCATGCGTTCCTCATTGAAATGACTCCCGGTCGAAGCGTGAATATGGGAAATGTCAACGCATTCTTAGGAGACGTCAACGGGGACAACTTGATTGATCAGCGGGACATCTATTTGATCAAAAAATACAAGGGAGTAAAGAAAGGCTCAAAGCGCTGGTATTTTCCTTACGACGAAGACGACTGTAGCGGTAGAGACTGCGACTTCAACAATGACGATGTGGTGGACTACAAAGACCT
>JAYVXG010000074.1:0-2578 GCA_043785475.1 Armatimonadota bacterium | reverse complement strand
GAGCCGCAAGCCAAAATGAGATCGCCCCACCCCACATTTGACCGACCAAAACGGAGATTCCCGACGTGCGGCGGATGATTTTTGCGGCCATAACGCCCATTACACATTCGATAATCACGCCGGAACCAAACATCAAATTGCCTTTTGTGTGGCCGAGCATATCTGGGAATTTGAACCCGACCGCCACAATGTACGCACCTACGAACGACAACAATATCGCGAGCCAGCGCTTGGTAGTCATGTGTTCGCCTTTCAATACGAAGAAGGAGATGATCGCGGTCCAAAGGGGAGTCGTTGAAAGGAGAACCGACCCCTCGACTTCACTGGTTAAACCGATCGACGCATAGAATAGCAAATGCGCGGGGGCAAAGAGCAGCACTCCGAGGGCGAGGGTTCTCGCCCAGTCGCCCCGAGACATCGATTGGTAATTGCTGAACTTTCGAAACCGTGAATTGGACAAAAGTAAGGTTAGAAGGAGGGACAAAGAGAGCCACCGAACGCATCCGATTCCGAGTGGCGAAAATCCATTGCTTCTCGCAAACCCGATCATCAGATTTACCGGTGCCCACAGGAGGTTCAGAACCAGGACGGTACCAAAGACTCGCGGAGAATTATTCAATTGTTGGGCTGAACCACTTTAGTCACGATAACTTGCTGGCCCTCGCGGCGGAAATATATGGAGGCGGGACGATCGGTTGGCCAAGCTTCGACATCGAACATATCAGCCGACTTTTGAGGAAAAGTAAAAGTAACCAAACTGGGGTGTTTGACCATAATCACCCGGCCGGTGTCGTACTGTTTAGCGACGACGATCCCGTGAAATGAACCGGATTGATGAATCCAGTTTCGTTTACAGACTTCATATCTTTCTTCCGCATGTGCTGGCTTGTCGTTTAGTGCTCGGATTACCCGAATTGGAGAATCGATGTGTATGGAGTGCTGGAGCGACGAGAAGGGGTTTCTTATTCCGCTCGGTGAATACATTTCGAAATGAAGATGTGGCCCGGTGGCGTCGCCCGAATTTCCAACGTAGCCGATGAGTTGGCCCGGCTCGACATGGTCGCCAAATCGCAGATTGGGAGCGAACATGAAGTCGAAGTCGTTCTTTCCGTCGTTGGTGCCCGGAGTGTCGTCATTAAGGTGCGTGCCGAGACACTTCCAACCATAGTCGCCGTAGATCCAAAACGTGTGGACCTTATTGCCGAAAACTCCCCTGAAAGGGGCAACGATTGGGGTCATCTTGGAAGCTTTGATGTCGATCCCGGTGTGTCGGAAGCCGCTACGCTGAGAGTTGTAACCGTCAACATAGGTGCTGTGCCCGATGAGAGGGAAGATTATTGGCATTTTCACAGGCTGGGAAGGAAGCGATCTGTTAGAGAAGGGTGCCACTGGGGGTGGATATTTTCCGTAGGCTGCCCACACTTGCCCAGCCACTAAAATAAGCGCAGAAATCATTGTCTCGTCCCTAAGTTTTCGATCCTGGGTCCTCTTGAGGCTACCTGAAATGTCGGTGAAAAAGAGACCGAGGTAGGTCTGGCCTCAGTAGGGTTATTCCAGGTTTCGGATAAGATTTGGCAATGAGCAAGAGGATGAGGATTTGGTTTTTTTCTTTTGTGATCATGGCGCCCTGTGTGTTCTTAATTGGCATCCCGGTTTGCCTTCTTCGTTATTCAGCATTTAAGGAATATCAATCGTTTAAGAATCAAAATCCCTATGTCGATTCCTCGTTTAGTATCTTGGGAATAGGTTTCGATGCTGCTGGCGGACAGGAAGTTCTCGCTGGCGTGGTAATTGCATCGTTTTTCATCCTGTTTGTAGTAGGTGTCGTCCTTCTTTTTCGAAGCTCGATCCTCAAGCAATCGGAATCCTCACACGATGAAGAATAGAGCGAACAATCGATTACTTCTTTCCCTTCCCAACTTCTTGGCTTCCTCGCTTCCTAGCTTCCCCACTTCCCCGCTCCACTTCGAGGTATCTTAATTCCTTCCATGCGGCTCGAAGTTCTCATTTCAGAAGAAGAAATTAAGCTCAAAACTCGCGAGCTTGCCGAGCAGATCGCATCCAGCGTCCCCGTGTCCGATTCTCCGATCATCCTACTCGGAATACTCAAGGGCTCCGTTCACTTCCTCAGCGACTTATCTCGCGTACTTTGGGAACTGGGCCGCGAATGTCAGCTTGAGTTTATGCAGGTGAGCAGTTGGCATGGGGCCACAAGTAGCTCGGGCGTGGTGCAAATCAAAAAAGATATTGACAGTAGCATCGAGGGTCGCGACGTGGTCATCGTAGAAGACATCCTCGATACGGGACGGACGCTTTCTCACCTCCGCGAGCTCCTGGGGACCCGACATCCAAAGTCCCTACAAATTTGCGCTTTGCTCTCAAAACCGGATGCAAGGGTCGTAAATGTGGAATGTGAACTAATAGGTTTCCAAATTCCTAACGAATTTGTGGTAGGATACGGTTTAGACTTCGACGAGCGGTACCGCAATTTGCAGTACATTGCCGTTTTCCACCAAGACGAATAGTTTTCATCTTGATCGAAGTATCCCAAATCATTCCTTATTCACGGGCTCTCATT
>JAYVXG010000073.1:0-2588 GCA_043785475.1 Armatimonadota bacterium | reverse complement strand
CAAATTGTGTTATGCCACTTCTGGCTCGCAAACTGAATCTCGTAAGTCGAGCCTGATTTCGTTACTTTTGTGTCGGGAAGTCCCGGTTCAGGAGCGTTCAGGAACCTATCAAGGGGCGTTTGGGGGCCCATCAGGAGGTTTGAAAGGAGCGCAATTTGGGCTAGCACGGAATATTAGACGCGCAAATGACTAGCTAAATTTACATTTCCTTGTATTCCCAGAGGCTTTTTGCTTGACAATAGAGGAGATCGGTGCAAAAATACAACATCGGTTATGCTGTCTCTACGATAGCAGGACGAGGAATTAAGGGGAATGTTAAATCGCTATACAAGCTTGAAACGAATGGTGGCTCTGGCTGGGGTCGCTGCAATAAGCGCAGCATCGTTCGCATTTATGCTCGATACGAATATCGTAATCGAGAGGGCCTTAAACAGCCCAACACTCACAGTCAAGTACGATGGAGCAAATGCTGCATTGGTTGAGCTTCGCGTCAACGGCGCCAGCTTGGCAACGAAATCTGTCAGTGCATCGACAAATAAAGGTGAAATCACTTTTGCGTTGACGGTCTCAGACCTAAAAGACGGCGACAATGACGTAGAGATCAGACTTTACGACAAAACAGGAAAGGTCATTGGAAGCCAAAAGCAAAAAATGTCCGCGGATCAGGGCAATAAAGGTCCTGTTTACATTACGGGTCCGAAGCAGGGCGCCAGTATTCAAGGCATCACCGAAATCAAACTTGGTTTTGGAAAGGATATGAAGAACGTTTGGGTCAGCTTCTTTGTTGATAATGACCACAGGGACATCACCAACACTCCGCCTTATGTGTACGCCTGGGATACTCAAAAGGAACCCAATGGTTGGCACACAGTTGAAGCATGGGCAGTTGATGGAGATTCGAACACATTTAAGTCCAAACAGGTTCGTGTATTCGTCAACAATCCTGGTGGACGAACCGAAAGACATACTCTCGGCAATACTGAAGAAACGCCAGTTCCAGCGAAGACAACTCCAGAACCAAAGAATCCAGTCAGGATTCCTGAAGTCGTTGTTCCTGTCAAAGAGCCAATTAAGGCAGTCATCATTAAGGTGAACCCCGCCAAGGCTGTTCCTCCCACAGTTTCGACAGGTAGTGCTCCGGCAACTGTTCTTGCGGCTAAAATCAGCAAGATAATTCCAACAACGTTGGGAAGCCCAGTTGCAATGGGTAACCAAGACATGACTCCAACTGGAACTCGCATTGCTGGCGTGAAAACTGCAACTCCGATTGCCGCCGTCAGAATCTCAACTCCGATCGCTGGCGTCAAATTCTCAACTCCGACGAAAGTGAGCTCTACCATAAAGGTTACGAACGCAAAAATCTTTGGCAGCAAGGTTCCTAACTACGCTCTCGAAGCTGCCGGAAAGGCAATAACCATTGAAACGGGTTCTCGTCTCCGAGGTGTGACCTCATTCAATGTCTTGTTCAACGGTTCTTATGTCGAATTCGATGTTCAGCCGCGAGTTGACGACGGAATTCCGATGACTCCGTTCCGACACCTTATGGAGAAATCCGGTGGAAAAGTCGAGTGGCTCAATACCGGAAAAGAAGTTAATGCAACGTCAGATGGCAAGAACATTTGGTTCAAAGTTGGAGACAGCACGGCGAAGATCAACAATCTTCCGTTCACTCTCGAATTGGCTCCATACATTGACCGAGGTCGAACAATTGTTCCACTTAGCTTCATGAAAGATGCTCTGGGTGTTAATATCCAGTTTGATCCGGCAACGGGTCACGTTCTGATCACGAAGAAATAGGTTCAATTAGGCAAAAATTCCAAGGCGGGGTCAGCGATCAAAGCTGACCCCGCCTTTTTATGCCGCGTTGTTCCACATTTTCCCTGCATTTGCCAGAACACCCATCCGATAACAAAAGTAGCTCCGCAGAAATGCGGATGGGGACGGGCTACTACCTTGAATCTTGCGTACAACTCAGACAAACGACGATACGTTCGCTACGAACTGCTTGACTATGCGGTGATGAGCGTTAACGAAGGCAGAGATTCTGTGAACATAGTCATTACCGACATTGGCCTCGGGGGAATTCAAATTAGATCAAAGTCCGAATTGATTTCTGGCGCGAAATGCCTAATTCACGTTGCCTGCATGGATGGAACAACCCTTGACCTCCGAGGCGAAATTCGCCACGCGACGGTTGTCAATAACTCCGAACTATTCAGTGCTGGCGTCCGATTCGTTCCGGACAACCACATCGAGCGAATGGCAGTCGCCGAGTTCGTCCATCAAGTTTTCCAGCGACAAGCCGACGACTTAGCCAGTTAAGCGGGCAAGATAGTCCCGGCAACCGAGCCAAATCCTACCCGAAAGTTATCGCCTTGGCAATATCCGGTCAGGATCAACGTGTCACCATCTTCGAGGAAGGTTCTCTCCTCACCTCCAACTACGATTGGTTTGCTTCCTTTCCAAGTGAGCTCCAATAATGACCCAAACGAGCCCTCCAAAGGGCCACTGATGGTGCCACTCGCATATAAATCTCCGTATCCGAGCGGAGTCCCGTTTGACGTCTGGTGCGCCAATTGCTGGTCAAA
>JAYVXG010000072.1:0-2588 GCA_043785475.1 Armatimonadota bacterium | reverse complement strand
TGATCGGCCCAGGCGTGGATACCAGCCACGGTTACGAAAGAACTCATATCGATGCCCTTCGCGACACCGCTCAGATGATTGCTGAGTACCTAATTGACGAATAGTGATCGGGCTCTTACGCGGTACGGTCGTCGAGATCGAAGGAAATCTCGTGTTATTGGAAACTGGGGGAGTTGGTTACGAGATCATCGTTGCCGACTCAGCCTTGAGTCGCCTTTCACCCAAGTCGGAAGTGACCCTATATATTCGCCAAATCTTTCGGGAAGATGGCGTGACACTCTGCGGATTCTTGGATCGCGGCGAACGACGAGTCTTTGATTTGCTTTTGGAAGTCAAAGGGTGTGGACCCCGTGTCGCTCAGGCCCTTATTGGTCAGGTCGGTGCCAGTGCGGTTTCAAGTTCGATCATTGCCAACGATGCAAAGACTTTGTGCCGAGCGGTGGGCGTGGGGCAACGTTTGGCAGAACGAATTATCCTTGAACTTCGACCGAAAATTGAAAAAGGCGCTTTCGTGCTGACGGGTGGAACGGCCATGGTTATTTCGAGTCCCGACCGAGACTTGGTTGAAGCTTTGGCGACGCTGGGATACCGACGGCCCGACGCCGAAATGGCCGCGTCAAAGGTTGATTCTGGCCTGCCGCTCGATGAACGACTTAAACTTGCCCTCCAATATTTGAAGAAAGGCTAAGCGAGCTGGGAGCTTGCAGTTTGCGGAGGGAACTTACGAAGTGTTCGCGATTTCTTGGTCATGCACTTGGGCCCTCGATTTGCTCTCGCCCTGATTTTCCTGCCCTCGCCCTTCCCCTCGCCGTGACCCGGTAGACTAAAATCTACCAGCGAATGCGAAACGACGCGATTAATCCCAATGAATTACCGGAAGAGGGCGACGAGCTATCGCTTCGGCCCAAGTACCTGCGTGAATTTATTGGGCAAGACCAGCTCAAAGACAATTTAAAGGTATTTATTGAAGCGGCACGACAGCGCTCGGAGCCGATGGACCACGTCCTACTTTATGGCCCTCCGGGCCTCGGAAAGACGACCCTGGCGCATATTATTGCCAACGAAATGGGCGCACCCATTCATGTGACGAGCGGGCCCGCAATCGTAAAACCGGGCGACCTGGTTGGAATTCTCACGAACTTAGAAGAGGGGGCGGTGTTATTCATCGACGAAATTCACCGCCTTGGGCGAGTGGTAGAGGAATATCTCTATCCCGCAATGGAAGACCGGAAGGTGGACATTATGATTGGCGATGGCCCGGCGGCGAGGTCGGTCCGCATGGAGGTCCCCGCATTTACGGTGATTGGGGCGACGACTCGCCAAGGGCTATTGACTGGCCCTTTACGCGATCGTTTTGGCATCATCAATCATTTTCAGTACTACGATGAGAAGGCATTGTTCGAAATTGTTAAGCGGTCTGCAGGAATCCTCGGTTACAACATTGCAGTTGATGGTGCCGAAGAAATCGCGCGAAGGAGTCGAGGTACGCCTCGAATTACGAACCGCCTTTTGAGACGAGTTCGAGATTTTGCCCAGGTTGAGGGGCTCGCGGAGATCCATATGCCGATCGTGCAGAAGGCTTCGACCGCACTTGAGATTGACCATATTGGCCTTGATCGAGTTGACCGAACTATTTTACGAATGATTATTGAGCGGCATAATGGCGGACCGGTCGGAATCGATACCATCGCGGCGAGTACGGGTGAGGATAGCCAAACAATTGAGGACGTCTACGAGCCGTACCTTCTTCAGATAGGCTTACTTCAAAGAACTCCGAGAGGTCGATGTGTTACAGATTTTGGCTACAGACATTTACAACTCGAACCGCCTAGTAAAAAGGAGTTGAGTTAATTTTTCTTCTTGGATTGCTCGGAATCGTGATTGTTGTCTCCACTCTGTGGGACGGCTTTGAGACGATTGTAATGACACGAAGTGTCAGTCGGAACTGGCGACTCAGCCGGATTTTCTACTTTCTGATTCGCGGTCCGTATTATAAGCTGGCGTCGAAGGTTCGTGTGGAACGATGGCGAAACGCGTTGCTGATGATTTATCCGCCGCTGTCGCTGATCGTTTTGTTTTCGCTGTGGGGCGGGTTCATCATCTTTGGTTTTGCGCTTATCAACTATGGATTTGCGGTTGAGCACACCTCTGGAGCACTGGACCCATTTTCGGCTTGGTACTACAGCGGCGTTACATTCTTGACGCTTGGCTTCGGGGACATTGCTCCCCTTGGTACCCTGGGGCGAATTTTGGCGGTGGCGGAAGCCGCAACGGGGTTGGTTTTTCTTGCTAGCGTGATCAGTTACTTGCCGGTGATGTATGGCGTCGTGCAGAAACGGGAGTACGCGATTATTTTGCTTGACAGTAAAGCGGGTTCAAACCCCTCGGGTTTTGAGTTGCTACGGCGGCATGCTGAGGCGGGAACTCTGCATATGCTTCCCGCGCTCCTCGAAAAATATGAGCAGTGGGGAGCGGAGATGTTGGAGGCTTACTTGTCTTATCCGACCATCGCTTTTTACCGCAGCCAACATGATTCTCAGAACTGGATATTAACCTCGACGGCGATCATGGATGCTTGCGCGCTGATC
>JAYVXG010000071.1:0-2591 GCA_043785475.1 Armatimonadota bacterium | reverse complement strand
CAGCGATCAAGGTCCATGTTGCTTCGGATACGTTGGCTAAACACGATTCGACCTGGGGTCCGGGATTGCTGGGAGACAAGGCGAATAGCATGATCTTCGACAACTCGAAGATCAAAAAGCTGGCCCCGGATTTTCTTTGCACGACTCCGTTTCGACGAGGGGCTGAGGAGATGATTGCGTGGTACGACGAGGATGAGACGCGGCAAATCGTCAATCCTGAACAAGATGCCTTGGAAGACAAATTAGTGGAGCTCTACGGATAGTTGGGAGTTGGGAGTTGGGACGATGAGCGAACCAACAAATTTGAAATACGATCCCGACAACTTTGATCCTATCTTGGTGAAGGATTATAAGTCTCCTTGGGGCCTGGTCGTGCCAATATGTTTTGCCCTCGTAAGTGACGGCATGTACGTTAAGTCCATACTAATATCTCCCTTTAGACAGGCATATCAGCCCGGAAACTGGACAGGCATGGTCCACTTAGGTATGGGTGCGGAGGAACTGCTAATCGTCATGATTTTCCGTATAGTGGCTTTTGTCTCAGCACTCATTTTTCGTCGTGGCTTGTTGGCATTAGGAATGATCCTGACCTTTACGAGCCTGCTCTATTTCATGCCAAGTCGATTCGGATCGGGGGATCCGATTCCTCGGTTTCGAGTAGAACATCTACTGTACGAAAAAGCGGTAGCAAGTCACACAAAGTTTGGCGATCAATATTCCGAAGAAATAAACGGTAGAACTCTGATCTACTGGCGTTGGATGACCTGGAACCTCGACAACGCTGTCGGCGTGATCTATGACCCCATGGACAAACTGTCAACGAAAGAAGATCATATGGCTTTTCGGGATCCTTCCACCGGGGTGTTGTTCCATATTCAGAAAATCGAACCGAAATGGTACTTTGTTGAGCATTCCTAAAAAATGCCTTTCTTCATCAGAGCTTTCACTTCGATTGTCGTAACACTCTGGGGTGGAGCGTCATATTTGACCGTGTCTCCTATAAATTGGAGATTGGTTGCTATCGGAGTGTCGAACTGAACATCAACCGTCGCATAGGCTCTTGCCGCTTTCACCGAATAGCCGCTGAACTGCAATTTGAACGGCGTTGTTCCCACCGTCTTGTTGATCACGACAATAGTCGTTCGGCCCGGCTTGGTCGAGTCGGTCGAGGCGTAAACGGAATTCTCGGACGGAGTCTCACCAGTTACAAACAGCCCTTGGTCACCAAATTTTGATCCGAGCCGATCGTAATTGATGAAGGTTTTGAATCCCGCCAATTGCGCCTTGGCACCGGAATACAGTCCCCAGTTTGCGGCCGCAAAGACCCCGTTTCGACCAAATAGTCCGAGGACGTCCGCCTGGGCTATTGCTCCGCTAATCGCGTTTGATCCGCCATAGTTGTACTCGGTGATCGCCAGCTTTGTGCCCGGATAATGAGCGCGAATACGCCCAGAAAGCATCGGCAAAAGCGAGATAGCGTTATTTCCGAGGGAGCCGGCGATCCAGCTATTCTCAACATACGTCGAATCCCATAGCGACCGAGGAGATTGAATCCGTGCATCGCTCAAACCTTGGGTATCGCCGTCGGTTGTGATCCTCATTCCGTCGCCTTGGGCCTCTGGGTACCAATGAACGTCGAGGACATCAACGAGGCGTTTTCCGGCCGTCAAGTCGGCAGACTTCATGGAATCAAGGTAGAAATCGAGGAAATTTCGTCCATTCTGATCGGAAGCACCTTGCAGAGCCATAAAGCCATACCATCCATAATTGACCGGACCAAAGACCATGGAGGTTGGATACACATTTTTGATCGCAGATGCGTATTCCGTGGTCCGCGATGCCATTTCTGCGTAAGTCACGGCGACTGGGTGAATCTCAGCGTGAGTGGATGACCAAAGGTCCGGCTCGTTGTCCAGACTGAACATAATCGGCAATCCAGGCAAGGCAAATTGTTTGAGATAGTTCACGCATTCGTCTTGGTAAACGAATCCGTCATTTACATCCGGCGGGTAGGCAAAGCTTCCGCCTGGCTTGGATGCCACAGAAACCTTGAAGCGAGTTGCAAGATAATTCGGTGAGTTCCGCACGTCCCCGCCACCGTTTTTATCCGCCGAGACGTAACCTGCCATTGGAATGGTTACGAGAGGAATGACTCCCGCCGCAGTCGCGGCCTGAATAAAAACGCAGTCTGTCCACCCGGCCTCACTAGTTGCACCAAGATAGCCGTCATTTTGGAAGTAATAGTCAGAGCCAGCGTTGCTTGCATTATTTTCCCAGTTGTAGGCCGTCAAGCGGTTGCCGCCCGACCGAGCAAACCGGAAACCAGAACCCATTCCCGCATAGTCCGTCGAGTTCGCACCGTAGATGAGCGGAGAAATATCAGACTTGAAACTTGGATCAATCGTGATTGCCGTCGGGCTGTTGACCATTGGTACAACACTCACGGAGATATCGTCAACGTAGTAAGTTGCTTGGGCGGCGTTGACTCTGCCTTGAATATAGAATCCATCAAAATCACCCCGAGCACCAATTTTAAGGTAACTCAACGGAATCGTGAACTGCATCCAAGTGTTGGCGGAAAGCGTAGGGAG
>JAYVXG010000070.1:0-2592 GCA_043785475.1 Armatimonadota bacterium | reverse complement strand
AGCGACGCCAAAAAAACGCACGCATTCACACCAGCTTTGCCATTATATTGCAGAACTCGCGATTAAGCTAGTCCTAATGACATTATCAGGACGAAGTTCGTGTAAGAAATGTTTCTTCCCCTGGCAATTCCTCTAGGATGCTGTTGCTGTGGTTGTGGCATCAAACAACCAGAGGTTTTGGAAAAAAGCTTCGGAGTGGGCCAACATGGCACCAAACACGCCTTTGGCGGTGAGATTTGGAGTCGTTGCGTCAAAGGGATTTGAAAAGCTTATTATCGTTCCAAAAGACCCTGCCTCGGTTGAGTTTCTCGCCCAAATAGAGCATCTCACCACTGAGGCGTGTAAGCCCAACTTAGGCCCATCTCAACTTGACGAAATCGCCTCTGATATCAAGACCAGAGTCGCCAATTTTGGGAGAGTTCAGCGCAGAGTCATCGAAAATAGCATCGAAGAAGTATATGATGGCCTTAGAGAGATTTTGACTTCCCTTGAGGGGGCGATCAGTACCAGCGAAACCCTCGGATCCGCAACAGAAGATGCTTCTGCTCGGCTTATGGACTTGCAATCTGCAAAAAATTATGAGGAAGTTATCGTTGGGATCAAAAAGGAGATTTCTTCCCTCAACAAAGCCGTTTCACAATACAAAGTGGATGCAAAATTGATTCGTTCGGTGACGTCCAAGCACGTTGAACAGCTCCGAACGAAGCTTAAAGTGGCTGAGCAAGCAGTTTGCACAGATCACCTGACAAAAATTGGGAACCGAGGCGCCTTCGAACTGCAACTTTCGTTTGCGGTTTCTCGGCTAGCTCAGGGAGAAACGTACTGTTTAGCAATGATTGATGTCGACAGATTTAAGAGCATTAATGACACTTAGGGACATTTGGCCGGAGACGCGGCCTTGATAGAAATTGCGAAAAGGCTGTCGGAGACTTTTGCCCAAGCGGGAACTTCGGTTGTTCGGTATGGTGGTGACGAATTTGCCGTCTTGTATCGGGGATCTAAATTGCAATTAGAAGCAAAGCTTGAACGAGTGAATTCGGTTCTCGCCAAGTCTCCTCTCTCGTTCAACGGAAAAAAACTTACCTTGTACACAAGCTACGGCGCGGTTAAGCTGAATCCGAATCATTCGCCAGAATCCGCCTTTTCGGATGCTGACGAGGCCATGTATAAAGACAAAAAAAGCAAACGAAACGCGGCTTAAATGTGAAATTCTTCGATCGCATTGAGAGCTGCTATCTGTTGATTTGCTTTGCGTAACCGATCACAAAGCAAAATACTCAAATTAACGAGGGCCCGAACCGCCATTTCTGGCTCATTCTTCAATAGCTCTCTCAACGGCTCTTCGTTCATCGTCAAGACTTTGCAATCGGTGTGGGCGACCACAGACGATGACCGACGCCTGCGGTCCAAGAATGACACTTCTCCGAAGGGCATGTTTGGCTTTATGTAGGCAATTGGATCACCGGTCACAGTCAAAATTTCTGCAGTTCCTTCGGCCAGGATCATTAGGTGGGCTGACGGGTCGTCCTCGCGCACGATATATTCCCCTTTCGAGAACGATCGAATATCGGATATGTCGGCGATTTTTGAAGTGAATTCGTCCGTAAAACCTTTGGCAAGATAGCTACTGGCTATGATTTGTTTTAAATTCATTTAGCTTTCATTATAGTTCTCGACGGCGACCATTGTTGGGTAGACGGCAAAATTGGCATTTGGGATTATTTTTCGCGACTCGTAGTTCATTGAACATCCCGATTTTGAGCTTGGAAAATTGGACGACAACCAATAAAGAGAATTTGGCGATGGGAATCTAATTCAAGCTCCGCGAGTTAAATCTGGCGATCATATGCCGTTGCGCGGCAAACTTTATACGTTCGCCGGCTCTTTGAATTGCTCGACGTGCTTGAGGCAACAGGCTCGGACCCTCGCCCTAATTCGATTAATATATTTCGCCCGCTCGGTGACACTAACTGCGCCCCGAGCATCAAGCAAGTTAAACACATGCGAACATTTCAGGGCCAAATCAAGCGCGGGATAGACCAATGCCGCCGGTCCATGACCCTTTGGCGGGAACTGTTTGTCACCACCCGGGTTTGATGCAGTTAATATTCCCTGTTTCGAATCCCAGAAGACTTCGGTTTCGATGACCCGTTTCGACTCTTCTTCGTACATGTCGAACATCTTCAGAAGCATTTCGGTGGAGGCGACTTCAAAATTGTAAACATTGTCTTGGAGTTCGAGTTGGTAATCGACATCGAAATACTTAAGGTCGTCGCTCCACTGAAGGTCTTTCCAGAACGATTGCTGATTGTTGAGCATCAGGCATAGCCGCTCAGGACCGTAGGTGATTTCGGCGCAAACGGGATTGCACTCGATTCCACCCATTTGTTGGAAGAATGTGAATTGAGTGACTTCGGCCCCGTTGATCCACACTTCCCAGCCGACTCCGCTGGCTCCGGCGGCCTGGCTCTCCCAGTCGTCTTCAACAAATCGAATATCGTTTTTCGCGGTATCGATTCCTATGGCATCGAGCGAGCCCAAATAAAGGTCTACTATGTTCTCGGGAGACGGCTTCATGATCACCTGATACTG
>JAYVXG010000069.1:0-2604 GCA_043785475.1 Armatimonadota bacterium | reverse complement strand
TCATTTTTCTCACTTGGATGATTGGACATCCATTAAAGTGTGTAACTCCGAATTACAAAATGAAATCACAATTTAAGTAGGTGGGAACCTAAGACACTAGTCACCAGGGAAAAATAGTCATTCCATTTTCCAAGGATCAATAAGCAATTTGAAGACGCCCTTCTCGTGGTTCGAAGAAGTGATCTTCTCGAACCATTCGGGAATTTCATCCAGCGAAATTGCGGTGAACCACTCCTTCACGCTCAGTTGTCCCTTTGACAACATTTCGAGGGCCACTCCAAAGTCTGGTTCTCTAAAGTTACAACTGGTAACAATCTTTCGTTCACCACTGAGCCTCATGAAGTTCAATGGCATGTCGTGATCATGAACCGCCATATTTACCAAACTACCACCTTTTGATAAAACGGAAAGGCCAAGGTTGAGACTCTCTACGTTCCCGACTGTGTCAAACACTGAACCAAATCGAATCTCACCAATTGCAGCCAAAATCTCAGCTTGGGCCAACTGATGAGTATCGATTACATCCTCAAATTCTTGCTTCTGGGCAACGTCAACTGCGTGTGCCGACTGATCCAAAATCACGACTTTGCTGGCACCCCGGCTTCGAGCAACTTGCGCGACTCCATTCCCGGCTGGACCTCCACCGATGATAAGGACTGCCTGACCAGGCCTAATCTCTCCCTGATCTGCGACATGAACACAGACTGCCAAAATGTCCATCATCGCCGCTTCGGGCATCGAAATGTGGTCAGGAATTACATAGCAACTTGCCCCCCAAGCGGGAGCGTACTTGCCGTAAGCACCCGGGAAAAACGGTTGGTCTCCCCATCCTTGTCCATGTCCCAAGTGAACAGTATTGGCGCATAAATGCCCCCTCCCGTTTAGGCAATCTTCACAAGTTGCGCAGACCTTTGAACAAATCGGAGCGACCCGCTTACCGAGCAAATGCCTATTCTGTTCCGACAATACGGCGACGACAGTTCCCGCATATTCGTGCCCAAGGACAATGTTGGACGAATTCGGAATAAATTTGCCAAGCGTGTGCTGAGCCCACGGATTCTCGCCCAAGTAATAGCGAAAGTCAGATCCGCACACTCCGCACGCCTCCACTCGAATCATCACAATGTCAGAATCTTGGTATAACTCGATGGGCCACATCGGTATCTCAAGAACTTCCAGTTGTTGCGGCCCGATTAGCACTCCTGCCGAGAGTGTGGCGGGGAGAGACTCAATTGCGATCACAGCTTGATCCTACCGAATATTTAGCTCAATAATCCGACGCATTGTGTCCACGCACTTGACAACGCCCTCGTGGAAGTTAAGGTAGTCCAGCCAGTATGAAAAGTAAAAATCGGAACAATTATGCTAAAATCATGACCTGATGTCGGAACTGCGAACATTTCTTGAAATCCCCTACGACGAGCTCGAAGAGCGAAATTTAGAAGCCAAAAAGAAGCAACTAGACCGCACAAAGTCGAGCGACCTTGAGAGCCACTACCTAAAATATCTTGAAAAGGAGAAGTCGGTCAAAGCCGTGACCGTCTGCTTCAGCGACCTCGAAGGTCGTTTTCACATGCTCGATTACGACAAGAAATTTTTGCTTGGCAGCCACGATAACCTGACCTTCGATGGTTCAAGCATTCGAGGTTTTAGCGTTGTTAGCGAGTCTGACCTTCGACTTGCAATCGATTGGGGCTCCTTCCGATGGTTGCCAAGCGATGTGTTTGGTCCGGGCAAAGTCATCGTATTTGGCCTCATCCAAGATCGTGACGGCAAACCCTACAGAACCGATTTCCGAGGTTTGCTTAAGGAGTATTCCGATGAGCAATACAAGGCCAATGGCTACAATTTCAACCTGGCCGTCGAGGTCGAAGGTTTCCTTTTCGAAGGTCGAAACGCAGAACAAAAATTCACTTCTGGCGAAGGATTCAAGATCGTTTCTAGCGGGGGGTATTACAACTCACTTCCCAATGACGAACTAAGAATTTTCATCGACCGATTAGCCGAAGCTCAGAGAGCACTAGGATTTGAGAACGAAAAAGATCACCCAGAAGTGGCTCCGAGCCAGTTCGAGCTGAACTACAAATACAGCGATGCAACCATTGCGGCTGACCAAATTCAACTCTATAAGCTAACCGCCCGACAGATCGCAGCAAATATGGGATGTACTGCCAGCTTCTTACCGAAGCCAATGGTCGGAATAAATGGCAGTGGAATGCACTGTAACATGTCTATCTCTGACAAGTCCGGAAAGAATCTTTTTCATGATAAGAAAGGCGAGGATGGCATCAGCCCCATGGCGGTCGATTTCATCGACAGAATCCTCAATAGTGCCAACGATATCTGCCTAATTTTGAACCCAAGCGTTAACTCATACCGACGACTGGATCCTCACTACGAAGCTCCAAATCAGATCAAATCTTCCGCAGTCGACCGAACAAGCATGATCCGAATTCCCCTTGGTAACGAGAAGTCGGCTCGTGTTGAGTGCCGAACAGTTGCACCCGATGCTAACGCATATCTCACGTTCTACACCCTGCTGCGAACCGGTCTTGAAGGACCAATGACGGAAAAGATCACGAGCGAGACACGAAGAACACGCAC
>JAYVXG010000068.1:0-8636 GCA_043785475.1 Armatimonadota bacterium | reverse complement strand
GCGACCACCGAGTCGTCTGCTTGGAACGCATGTACTTCGACGAAAACGGCGATATCATTCCGGTAGTACTGACTTAATATTTTCCGGGTGGCACTGATACGGGTCCGAGGTAGAGCTGCGAAGCAGCCAAGGAACCTTATCAGTGTTATCGGTCTATCACGGATAAGCTGTTCCTTCGGCAACTAACTAACCAAGGTGGAGGCTGCGTTATCCGTGCCACCTGACTCTCAACTAGCATTAACCCCTCTATGGAAACCCAATGGCCGACCCTCCTTCCTTGGGAAAATGGTCATAGACTTGAAACTCGCTACTCATCTTTCTGCCAAAAACGGCCAACTATTTAGCCGGCTTAATCTTCAACTGCAACGCCGAATACCCGTTCAATTGGAAGTGATTCACTTTTAACTTATGCTCCCCGCCCAAGTGCACCTTCACCGAGAACGTCGTCGGACCCTGATAGTGCCACTCGTCGACAATCACCTTTCCATCCAGCCGGGCCCGAATGCCATCGTCGCCCGTAACTTCGATAACGTAGTCGCCCGGCTTTATCGAGAATGTGCCGTCCGCGATCGAACCAAAGTAGTCACTCGGAACGCCCTTTTCATACTTGCCGTAGCCGGAGTAGTCGAGTTTCGACTTATGAAATTCCGGTCCCGCCGTGGCAGCCTTCTTTTGATAAGCCTCAAAGTTTGTACGAGGATCTTCGGTCTTCTCGTCAAACGCGAAGAACTTGACAATCCAATCGATTAGCAAATCAAACCGATGAATCCTCAAAAGGTAAGGCTGATCCGCCTTGATGAAGTTGCCTTTATAATCGACAAAGGCTTTACCCTTGAACTCAAGCTCCAACCGTTGCTCGGTAGAGCCTTTAACTGCCTTGACAGTTATCGAACCCGGAACTTGGCCCTTGTTGACGTCAACTGTCATGCCTTCGACCTTTTTAACCGACCACGAGCCAGCCGGTCCCATGATTGAATATTTAACGGATCCGTCAGCCAGAGTCGTGCTTGGCCAAAGTTTCGGACTCTTAAAATCATAAGGCCCCCATTCGTCGACCAAAATATTCTTCCGTCCTCGTGCCCCGCCTTCAGGGATGAACGGCATTTTGCCACCCGTCAAAGGAGTAACGAAATGATCACCAACCACACCGCCTTTCTCCATCGGATTCCAGCCCTTCGACACGACCCACTGGGTTGGCATCGGTTTCCAACTCGTTTCTCGCTCGTCGGCACCCTCGGGAATCACAATCTTGCTGCGATCGCCATAGATGGTTGTCCTTGCGAACCCGATTTTGGTTACGTCTTTGGTAAAGGCGAACCCGCTACCGAAAATCGTGTTGTTTGAGAGACTGATGCCGTTGGTTTGGCTTACCCGGAGCGCAGTTGCCGTCGGCCCAGAATCAAAGGTGTTGCCGATAATGTTCCAGACTTTGCTGTGGGTGTCGCGGTTCTTCGGATAGCCCCAATTCGGGTCTTCGTTCGGGTTGGCCCAGATGTGGATATCGGTCTTGTTGCCGCTAAATGAGTTCAATTGTACGGCTATATCTTGGCCGTGCTCATGCGCAATTCCTTCCTCGCAGTTCGTGATCGAATTTCGCTCGATGACCGTGTCAAAGCTATAGCCAGTCCAGAAGCCGTGCCAGCATTCATCGACCTTGTTGTTGATGAATTTGTTGCGCGAGAAGGTCGCCTCGATGCCGTTGGTCGGGGCATGGCTAAAGTCGTTGCTGTAAACGATGTTGTCGTTGCAACCGCCTTTGCCGGTGTCCATGGTTGTCTGTCCCGCCCAGAGAAAGAATCCATCGCCGCCATGCGTCACCGAGTTATAGGCGAAAATGTTCTTGTTACTTTGCTCATAAATGAGGATTCCTGCCGAGTCTTGGCCGCGATTATAGACTCCGTGCGAGTAACCGCGAACGCACCAGTCTATGTTGTTGTGCATGATCCGGTTGTCGCTGCTGCGGTACATGCCCAGGCCGATACCGCTGAGGAACGAAAAGTTGTTGTTCCAGATGAGGCCTTTGTTGCAGTTCATGAGCATGAGGCCACATTGGCCGCCGACGATTTTCACGTTTTTGACTTCGAAATCGGTGACGTTTTTGAGATAAGCACCGGCGCCGTAGCGCATCCATTCGTTCTTCTCGTTTTGGTGAAAGCTCATCCAGTCGGTCTCGTCCTCTTTTTCCAGAGTCGAACCCAAATGCTGCTTCCAGTTGTAGCTGAGGTCGCAGTCGATGAGCTTTAGATTTTTGCAATTCTCGGCCCACAGTGCGACTTTGTAGCCGTGGACGGTAAGGTTCTTGATCGTGATGTTGTTTCCGGTCACTCGAATTCCGAGACCCTTCCGCTGGTCGGGTTCGGCATTCGGCTCCGTCCCGCGAAAGACAATGCCTTTCATATCGAACGTTTTGTTATTGCCCTTGATCTCAAAGATTGGTTGACTAAGGTCTTCTTTGGAGGGAACGAGATTATCGCCCTGTTTCCATGGGCGAGTAATCGTAAAACTACCCTGGTGACCGACAACGTGGCCAGCGAGCAACACCGCTAAGAACATAACCTTAGTTTAGACGCTGGAAGCAGCAATTAAGCAGGCAATCGCACATCGTGATAGTCGTGGTGCTTTTCTAACAAAATAAAGAGATCTCGCGGGCTGAGGAACCCGAAGAACGGGTGTTTGATCGCGGCCTGATTGTCGTCGAAAGGCTCCAATTGATTGATCAATTTTTCGCGCTGTTCTCGCCAAAGGCTGGCCGATTCGGCTAGCGTCATCGCGCCATCGGGAGAAAAGGCTTTGAGGGTTGGGGCCGCCGTGTTGGAAGGCTTAGCCATATTCCTAAGAACGAATTTGTAGGTGAACCACGGGTTTCCTTGCTTCCCAGCATACTTGGCGCGATCAAATTTCTCCATCATTTCGACGTAAAGGCGCTCGACCAAGTACATGTGTTCGACCGCTTTCAGCGGTGAATAGCTCTTACCCACCGGGGAACTTTGGACCTCTGGTGCATAGGCCCCAACCCGCTGGACCATGTGGTCGAGACGCTTGTCGAGATGTTCAAATTCTGCGTTCAGGTCGGGGCTCATGAGGTCTGTTGATTCTACGCTGAATTCGCGAAAAATGTTCGCTCGTTTCCTTCCGCTTGTCGATGGGTGCCAAAGCTGCGGCGTCTTGAGCGAAGCGAGCATTTTTACTTGCTGGAACCCAGCAACACACCCTTAATGAAAAAACGCTGAGAGAAGAGGAACACCACGATAAGTGGGACCATGACGATTACTGCCGCCGTCATCTGCAACGGCCACGCTGTCGCTCCGTACGAGTTCTTAAACACGCTCAAACCGACCTCCAATGTCCGCATTGACGTCGAATTTGTATAAATCAGCGGTCCGAAGAAGTCGGTCCACACTCCGAAAAAAGTAAACGCTCCCGCCGTCGCTAGCGATGCCTTGCTCAGCGGCATGATCACCCGCGAGTAAATCTGAAAGTCGGAAGCGCCATCCAGCTTTGCCGCTTCATCGAGTTCGCGAGGGATCGAGAGCATGAACTGTCGAAGCAAGAAAACGCTGAAGGACGAACTAATCGCGGGAATGATCAAAGCTTGGTAAGTATCGAGCCAGCCCAGCCCTTTGATTAGGAGGTAAACGGGAATCTGTAGCACACTTCCAGCGAACATCATCGAACCCAAAAACACGGCAAACAACGGGTTGCTACCTTTGAATTCAATCCGTGCGAAAGCGTATGCCGCCATCGAGGTGATGAATAGCTGGAGAAATACTACGGTTATGGTCACGAAGACTGAGTTCCAAAAGAACCGTGACACCGGCAGGTAAGGGTTGAAAAGCACCCACGAGTAGTTTTCGAAATGCCACTGTTGGGGGATAGTCTTCGCTAGCGGTGGAATCGCTTCCTTAGGGCCGTGAAGGGAGATCAAGACCATCCACACAAACGGCGCGACCAAGAAGATCGCCAATGCCCACAATACCAAGGCGGACAAAAATCGTTTCATAGGGTGGGGTCCCCCTCCGATGACAGACGGTTGCCAGCTAAGTTCAAAACGTGCTGTGCCCCTCCAGTTGCTTGCGGGTCATTCGAAATTGAATAATTGCGATAAGGGCGATAATGACGAACAAAATGAACGACTTGGCTGACGCGAGTCCGGTGTTGAACGAGGTCCAAGCCTCGTTATATATGTGATAGCCAACCACATCGGTCGAGTCCTCGGGACCGCCTTTGGTCATCATGTATACGGGCGTGAAAACCTGGATCGCCGAAATCGTCGAAGTGACCAACACGAAGAGCGAGGTCGGCACCAACATCGGCAAGGTTATGCGCCAAAATGATTGCCATCCGTTTGCGCCGTCGAGCATGGCTGCTTCATACAGAGTCTGCGGAACTCCGATGAGACCAGCCATGAAAAGGACAACTTTAGGTCCTAAACCGATCCATATCGACATGAACGCCAAAGCCCATAGAGCAGTCTCAGATTTGCCTAAAAAGTCGACACTCTTGAATCCGACCGCGCCCATCATCGTATTGATCAGACCGGTCTCGGGCAGAAGTATGTAGATCCAAATCATCGAGATAGCGACGCCGCTCGATATCGCGGGCAAGTAGTAAATTGTCCGAAAGAATGAACTCAGCCGCATTTTATGGTTCAGCAAAATTGCGATTGCGAGCGCGACAACGATTCCACTCGGAACCGCCACAAGTGCGTATTTCAATGAATTCGACAAGGCGTTCAAAAACGCCGCGTCATGAAACGAATAGATGTAGTTTCGCAATCCAAGATAGGTCTTTGACGGCTCGTAAAGCTTCCAGCGAAAGAGGCTCAAATACAGTGTAAACCCTATAGGCAAGATCGCAAACAGCGCCAAATGAACCGTTGCAGGAGCAACAAACAGCCACCCGTTCCGATTTTCTCGCTGGCGAAGGCTCATTTAACAAACTCCTGATCGATCCGCCGCGCCATGTCTCGTAATGAGACTTCAGGACTCTTCCGACCATTCAAAACGTTTTCCATCATCGACAGCCCTTGCTGCTCGACGAACGAATACCCTTCAACCTGAGTGCCCATCGGTGGCCTCGCTCCCGGAATCAGATGAATAAAGTCATTCTCAATCGGGTCCTTCGCCCGTTCCTGAGCAACGTCTTTCCGGGCGCAAATGGCAATTCCCGACGCGTTGTACCGAAGCTGATTTTTGTAGCTGCAGAAGTGTTTGATGTATCGCCATGCCGCAGCAGGATTCTTGCATCCATTTCCGATTCCAAGGCCAGATTCATAATAAACCGTAGCCGGGGATTTCAGTTGTGTCGGCATCGATACGACCCCGAGCCGCTTCCAATCAACTTTCGAACTTTTGTATGTTGTGATCGACCAGTGCCCACTCACCGCCATTGCGGCATCTCCATTGGCAAACGGGTCTACTCCGCTCGCCGTAACTTCGCTTAATTTGGGGGCCAGTCCCTTGTCAACTAAGCCTTTTAAGTAAGCAACGACCGAAGCATTCTCTGGAGAGTCCAAAATTCCCGAAGCCCGCGAGCCCGTTGAATCAAGCACGTTTCCGCCGTTGTTCCAAAGCCACATCACCCAACCCGGCATCCAAGTCGAAAGCACAAATGCTTTCTTCTGTTTTGCCGCCAGGCCATCCTTCAAGTGGGCTGCCGTTTCTTCAAAATCTTTAAACGACCATCCATTGTGAGGATAATTGACACCCGCCGCATCAAAGAGTTCCTTGTTGTAGTACATCACCATTGGGGTGAAATCGACGGGAATCGAGTACAGCTTGTTGTCGTGCGTGCCGGCCAGGAGGGTGTTCTCAAAAAACTGGTCGCGTCGCAAGTCCTTGTCCGAATCAAGATAGCCGGAAATATCTTGCAATACACCGTTCTTCATGAACAGAGCCGACGAGGACGCGTCGAGAATGACGACATCCGGAGTGACCCCGGCGATGTGCGAAAGCATCATTTTCGCGACATAGTCGCTTGGCATATTCTCAATGACGATGTGAATATCGGGGTTTTGTTTTTCGAAATCGTCATAGATTTGATTGACGAGGCGAAAATAGTCGTTGTCTTCGCCCGCGCCGGACCAGGTGGCAATTCGAAGTTGGATTCGGCTATCGACCGGTCTGGAACAACTGGTAACGCCGAGCGCCAAGAGTGCCAGCATCGCAAACCTCGTTGTTCGACGGATGTCCACGATCTAAGTTTTGCATGATAAATGCACGGTGAGTGCCATCAACTGCAAAAAAGCCATCCTCACGTCATTTCGCCCATCTGCTCGCTGCTCTCTGAACCCGATCCCTGTTTAGGTACCCTATTCGGAATGAGTTCGATGTGGCAGGAGTTCTTCGATAGTCAAGCATCTACCTACGAAGAAAACCCGTTCACCAAGAACACCGTCGCCGAAGTCGACTTCCTTCTCTCCCTGTACCCCCTAAAACCAGGCGCATCCATCCTCGACGTCGGATGCGGCACCGGACGTCACAGCATCGAACTGGCCAAACGCGGCTACCAAATGACCGGCCTCGATCTTAGCGAAAAAATGCTCGAAGTCGCCCGTAAAAACGGGAGCGATCAAAACATCGAATGGGTCAAAGCCGACGCCCAAAACTTTGCCCTCGACAAAATGTTCGATGGTGCTATCTGCTTGTGTGAGGGTTCGTTGGGTCTGATCGAAAAGGGGGAGGATCCGGTCAAGCACGACCTCAGCGTCTACCGCAACATCGCCAAACACCTCAAAGCAAATGCGCCCCTCGTCGTTACATGTCTCAATGGCTATTCCGTTATTCGGCAACTCAAAGATGAATTCAGTGCCGATGGGCGGTTTAACCCCGCGACGATGGTAAGCAACTACATGGATGAGTGGGACCTCCCTGGCGGCACAAAGCAAATCCAGATTTACGAGCGGCTATTCATCGCGCCCGAAGTCACGAACATGCTGGAACAAGCCAATTTCGTTGTGGATGCCGTATACGGCGGTACGGCTGGCTTCTGGGGCCGCCGACCCCTCAGTCTTGATGAAGTAGAAGCAATGTTTTGCTGCCGGAAAAAACCCTGATGACTTCCAAGAAATTTTGGCGCTGGTTCTTACTGGCATGGGTCATTACGGCAATTCCAATATTCCTCCTCCACGGCGTACCCGGAGTGGACACTCCAAACCACGTCGCCCGCCTCCATGTTCTCGCATCGTTGCAACAAAACCAAGCACTTTCAAGCTTCTATCGGGCTCACTGGGCCGTACTTCCAAACCTCGCGGTTGACCTTTTCATAACCCCTATCGTCTTCTTCTTTAACGTGAACGCCCTCTGGCTCATGAAAATATTCCTCGTCAACACGATTGGCGTTACCGGCGCAGGATTCGCGGTCACAAACCGAGCCATTTCGGGCAAATGGAGCCTTTATGGACTCTTTGGTCTCCTGTTCTCGTACAGTTATGTGCTCGGATTTGGGTTCATTAATTACTTATTCGGAATCGGTCTGGCACTGCTTTTTGTTGGGGTCCAGCTTTCGCTCAAAGAGCGACCGAATCATCGCATTGCCGTGATCTCAATGGGCTTTCCTATTTTGCTTCTCAACCACATGCTCGCTTTGATTTTGGGTGGAATGACCTTGATCATCCTCGCGATTTGGCAACGAGATAAATCTCGCGGTTTGTGGGTTGGTTTTGCGATTGGCGGTTTCTTTAGCCTCGTGTACATGAAGCTTTCTGCGACGGTTGGACTCGGGGCAACAAGGATCTTTTACGATCCGGTCGCTCATCACCTCCGCAATGTTTTCTTTCCTCTCTACTTCTCCAACCTTTTCCGCGACCTTACTTTTTGGTTAGCCGTAGTCGCGGTATTGGTGTGGCTTGTGGTCAAGCGAAAAGCCGCAACTGGGCCTGCCTCTGCCATGGAAAGTAGCACGGAGGGAGTAGATTCTTCACCTCGAAGGCGGCCAGGACTTGGCCTTTGCCTCCTCGCTATCTTCCTACTGCTCGGCCTCGCCCTTCCTCACATGGCGATGACCAGCGCGTTCATTTCGGGCCGAATCTCGATCTGGGCCATCCTTATCGGAGCGTCCGCATTTGAAGAACTATCGATCGCCCCGGGTCTCATTCTAGGACTCCTCTTTGCTCGCTCGGCTGATATCAGCCAGCGGTTTCTTACGTGGAATATCACATTCGACCAACTCCGTAAGGACCTCCGAGTTATTGAAGAAGGGAGTCTCGTGTACCAAATGACTTCGATGAAGTCGAAGCCGCTGGAGCCAGCGGGTTGGAACCCATCCATCATCCACGCCGATTGCTTGCTGCTTCTCGAACGCAATTGCTACGTCAACAATTTGTTCTCATTGCCGTACCAACAGCCACTTCAGAATTCACCCGAAATCGGCAATGATCTTCGAGATCTGTATAACGACGGCACCAAAGGAAGCATCGAATTGTCTCGACAATGGATCCTGTGGCAACAAGGAATCATGTCTCCCCGACTCCAAGAAAGATCGGCTTACGCATTCTTTATTAAGTCTGAATCAGAGAAGCCCGTTTCGTTTCTGGGCGATGTCTTGGTGGTGAGGCCACGATACGTGATCTACCAGCTCCGGTAGGTGAGGTATTATTGTTGTTCCATCGTGCGCGGGTGGTGAAATTGGTAGACACG
>JAYVXG010000067.1:0-2611 GCA_043785475.1 Armatimonadota bacterium | reverse complement strand
AAACCAGAAATCATTAGGATCCTCGTTAAATTCAAAGCGAAGGTAAATCTGACCAATCCGACCTCTGGCATGACTGCGCTTCACTATGCGGCCAAGGCCAATGCTTATGAATCCATTCAGGCGCTACTGAAGGCGGGAGCAAATAAGAAAGTGAAAGACAAGAAGGGCCGAACCCCGCTAGCAATAGCCAAATTGGCAAAAGCTAAGTGGGCCATCACATTGCTAAAATAGTGAACGAATTGCATTTCAACCGGGGAGCCATTGGGACATTTCGCCATTAAATTGTTTTAGGTCAAAATAGAACCTGAACCTTCGATGCCGCGCGTTTCAATTCTGCTGACTTGCTACAACCATCTGGCGTACCTACCAGCCGCGCTGGACGGCATTCGAGCGCAAACCTTCCAAGACTTCGAGGTCATCGCCATCGATGACGGCTCGACCGATGGCTCTCGCGATTGGCTCGCGCAACAAACCGACATCAAACTCGTCCTCAACGAGAAGAACCTTGGTACCTACGGCACGCTTAACAAAGGACTCGATCTTGCTATCGGCGAATTTGTCGCAGTGCTCAACGATGACGACGTGTGGATGCCTGAAAAACTAGCCAAGCAGATTGCGATCCTCGATGCAAACACCAAAGTCGGCCTCGTCCACACCGAAGGAGAATTCGTCGACGGGGAAGGAAAGGTCTTTGAAGGTGAGCCGCTCGGGTTCAAATTTCCCCGGTTCGAAACTGGAGATATCCTCCTCGACCTGGTCTACGAAAACAAAATCATTGCCTCGGCCGCCCTATTCCGAGCATCGATCATAAAGGAAATTGGTGGCTTCAACGAGAACTACTTTGGCTCGGGAGATTGGGAAATGTGGTTCCGAATCGCCGAGCACTACCACGTCGGCTGCGTGAACGAAAAACTCAGCCAATACCGAGTTCACGGCGCCAATGCCTCCCATAAACTCGATAAGATCTGGCGCGACGACCAAATGCTCCGGGAATGGATGTTGCCACGGCTCGAAGACTTAGAACAAAGATTCCCAGCCAACCGAATCAAACTGGCAATAGCCCACTGCTGGGCCACGCTAGGCACCGTAAGGATGCTGAACGGCGATGCAAAATCGGCCAGGGCCGCTTACCGGGCGAGCATGCACTACTTTCCCGGACGCGTAAAGAACTATTTGCGCTATGGGGCAACGTTTCTCGGGAAGTCGACCTTTCGAAAACTTAAGTAAGCCTTTAGCCGACGTCAGGCGAGAATCAATAATCCTGTAATCAAAGCAACCAAGGGTGCTGGTTTTGGCACGGTCTGAGCCCTCACGATAAAGCAGATCCGTAAATCTGCCGGCGTCTCTAGCAATATTGCCAGGTTCAATACTAGCTCTTTCGAAGATCACGAATCTCGTTGAGGCACCGCGAGATGGTCTCGAATGCACGACCAAGTTCTTCTGCGGTATTGCCCAGTCCAAGGGAAAACCTCAGTCCTTCTTTGGCTTCGGCTTCTGAGTACCCGCACGCGAGCATGACGTGACTCGCCTCAATACTGCCGCTGCTACATGCGGCTCCGCTGCTTGCGCTGATTCCTTCCCGGTCGAGTCGAATCAGCAAGGTCTCGGCGTCGATTCCCGGGAATCGGACATGGACGTGACTTTCAAGCGTCCTTGTTCGGTCTTTGACCGTGGGGACCGCCCCAATCGATAGGAGGAGATCCAAAAACCGGTCGCGCAGCACGCGAAGTTTCATTGTCTTATGCCCAAGTATCGCCTCGCCAAATCCGGCAATCCCGTTGATGTTCTCTGTACCTCCGCGCATTTCTCGTTCCTGCTCGCCTCCGGTCAAGAGCGGCTTGATTTTGGTTCCATTGAGGACCGCAAGGGCCCCGACTCCTTTCGGGCCATTCACCTTGTGTGCGGCGACAGAAACCAGGTCGGCACCGAGCATAATTGGATTCGGAATTGCTTTCAGGAATCCCTGGACATGGTCACTGTGGAACTTTGCCTTATGCCTATGAGCGAGCAATATGGCTTCTTTGAGTGGCTGCACGGACCCGGTTTCATTGTTGGCACTCATCACCGAGACCAGCAAAACGTCGTTATCCAGCATTTGGGCCAACGCGCCGAGGTCGAGAAAAGACTCGTGATCGACGGGGATTAGTTCAAGTTTATATCCCAAACATTCCAGAATGGACTTTGTGTTGAGAACGCAATGGTGCTCGATGGCCGAGACCAGGATGCGGTTGCGTTGTGGCTTTTCGTTGGCCAGGGCGGAGCCGATGAGGGCGAGGTTTGCGGCCTCGGTCCCGCTGCCGGTAAACACCACTTCGGCAAACATGCAGCCCAGGGCTTCGGAAACAATCTCTCGGCTCCAATCAATCTCGTGCTTCGCATATCGACCGTGTTCATGGAGGCTGGAAGGGTTGCCGTATCGCTCCATCGCCTCGGTCATCCGGGCCTTGACGTCGGGCAATAGCGCCGTTGTGGCGGCGTGGTCAAGGTAGATTCGGGAACTTATTAGCGACATTGCTGAGACTTAAACGTACACTACGTCCCGGCACAGCACCAAGACGCTCAATACGATTCAGTTTTTTGGTAATACCGGCATTTTTATCATCGGAAGACG